>DKYC01000070.1 GCA_002492295.1 Lachnospiraceae bacterium UBA7110 | reverse complement strand
TTTGTTGCCTGACGCTGTGCATCGTTGAAGTATGCGGGAACTGTGATAACTGCCTCTGAAACCTTTTCTCCTAAATAGCTTTCTGCATCTGCCTTCAGTTTCTGAAGAATCATTGCGGAAATCTGCTGCGGAGAGTATTTCTTGTCATCGATTGTCCTGCCTCTGTCTGTACCCATATCTCTCTTGATTGATGCAATGGTCTTTTCCGCGTTTGTAACTGCCTGGCGCTTTGCAGGCTCACCGACAAGACGCTCGCCTGTCTTTGTGAATGCCACTACGGAAGGTGTTGTTCTTGCTCCCTCTGTATTTGCGATAACGGTGGGTTTACCACCTTCCATAACTGCTACGCAGCTATTTGTTGTACCCAAGTCAATACCAATAATCTTTGCCATAATTCTTTTCCTCCTAATATTTGAAATCATATTAATTTGTTATTTTTTACTAATCTGTTTTCATAAAGCATGAATTTCCGCCAACGGAAAGCACATGCTTTTTGTTGTATGGAAAAACCTTTCACACTTATTCCACAACAGCTACCATACTGTGGCGGACAACACTGTCGCGGTATGTGTAACCCTTCTGCAGCTCCTGTGCTATGATTCCGGATTCATATTCCTCACTTGCCACCTGCATAACCGCATTATGAAGCTCCGGATTAAATTCACAGCCGACCGCCTCAATCGGTTTCACCTCAAGCTTTTCAAGCTCTGCGATAAGCTGCTTATATACCATGTTCATGCCTTCCGCAAACGGTTCCTTCATTTCCTCCTCGGAAAGCCCCGCAAGCCCTCTCTCAAAATTATCTACAACAGGCAGGATTTTTTCGATCACACTCTTTGCTCCCGTCTCAAACATTGCTGACTTTTCCTTTTCGGAACGCTTTCGGAAATTATCAAATTCCGCCATCTGGCGCTTTACCCTGTCCTCAAGCTCATCAACCTTTTCCTGAAGCTTATTGGGTTTCTTCTCTTTCCCCAAAAGTGATTTTTTCTTTCCTTTTTTCTCATTCGGCTCCGCATCCTGTGCCTCGTTTTCATCCGATACGGCATCCTCCTGTGGACTTTCCTCTTCCAAAGCTTTCTCCTCGGAAACAACTTCCTGTGAATCCGTATTTTCCAAATCATCCTGCTTGTCTAATTCTTTTTCTTCCACGCTCTCTCGTCTTCCTTTCTATCTTAATAATAATCTATTTCCGTCTAAGTCCGCCCGTCGTCCTTTTTGTAAATGGTATCCAGTTGGCTTTTTAATGTTTTCAATGTATCAATGACCTTATCGTAATCCATACGCCTAGGTCCGATAATCCCGATTGTTCCTTTCATACCCTCCTCAAGCTCATAGGTTGCCGTAACAACGCTGCAATCCTTCATCGTTTTCACGGGCGTTTCATTTCCGATATAAACCTGTATACCCGTTCCTGTTTCATCGGTAAGCGATTCATTGACCAGTTCGGTCAGGAGCTGTTTTTCCTCAAAGGTTGTAATCAGCTCGCTTGCCCTTTGATTGTCCGCAAGCTCGGGATATTTGAAAATATTGTTTGCGCCGCTTGTGTAAATCTCAATGTTTTCATCATTTTTAATCTGCGACGCCACCGCATCCATCACTTCCGCGACAATGTCCGCACAGTCACCTGCCTGCTGTTTTAATTTTGCAATCATCGCAAGATTGATTTCCTCAATCGGCAGTCCGTTTAAATTTGTATTCAGCAGGATATTGAGCTTTAAAAGGGTTTCATCATCAAGCGGCTCATCAACGGTAATCATGCTGTTTTTAATTACATTTCCCTCAACCACAATCGTGGTAAGAAGCTGATGTTTATCCACTCTTGAGAGCTGGATGAATTTTAGCTTATTTCCTCTGACCTGCGGCGCGGATATCATGGTTGCATAGTTTGTGTTTGCTGCAAGCATTTTTGCCATCTGTTTGAGCACCGACTCCATTTTGTCTTCCCGTTCAAGAAGGATGCGTTGCATTTCCTTTACTTCCTGCGTTGCCTGATTGAGCTGCTCCTCTTTCTCAAGCATCATGTGGTCCACATACAGCCTGTAGCCTTTGTCTGACGGAATACGTCCTGCAGAGGTATGCGGCTGGAGAATGTAGCCAAGCTCCTCTAAGTCGGACATTTCATTTCGGATTGTGGCGGAGCTTAGGTTCAAATCCGTATACTTTGAAATTGTCCTGCTGCCTACAGGCTCACCCGTCTCTAAATAGTTCCGGATAATCGCCTGAAGAATTTTCAGCTTCCGCTCGTCTAAGTCCAACCTGCCACGCCCCTTTCTGACTGATGTTTGAGGATTTATTAGCACTCTTTACGATTGAGTGCTAATATTTACATATACTAACTTACTACTTTCCAAAATTATTGTCAACAATCTTTTTCGAATTATTTATAAACATTTTCTAAAGTATAGAAATTTTGTATTTTCCAATCACAGTATATTTCCTCTGCATGGGGTTGTGCACAAAAAAATCGAGTGCGTACGTTGCGCACCCGATTGCAAAAAGCTTATAACAGTTCAGCCTAGAACTTTGCAGCGGGTGCAAAGTTCTAGGCTGAACTGTTACAAAGGCTTCACTTTTTGTCCAACTAATGAATGACATTGATTCTTTTATATTTATATAATGAAGCATCAGACAAACTCATCACGCATCGGATTGAAGATGTCAACCAATACCCCCTCTTTCAGGCATACGCAGCCATGCTCAATTCCATTTCTTTTCAAAAGCACATCGCCTGCGTTCACGATTTTCTTTTCATCACCGACCGTAAACTCAAACTGCCCTGAAGCGACATATGTGATTTGTGTATGCGGATGGCTGTGCATTGCGCCGACGGCGCCTTCCTTGAAATGGTTTTCGACGCACATCATTTCATCCGCATATGCCATGATTTTGCGTTCCACACCTTCCCCGCACGGCTCGGCGTCAATTTCGCTGTTAAAGTTCCAAATGTTGTTTTTTGTTGTTTTCATAATAAACGGTTCCTTTCTTACTTATATTATTTATTATTGTTAAGCTGATGCAATTCATTTTATCATACCATGCCCCATTGCAAATTTCCACCATAAAAATCGAATTTCTAAACCAAATCCCCAATTCCCGTACCGTTATTTTAAGGAAATTTTTACCACTCTGCTTATTTCCGGCACCGCGAATATTTACCAGCATATCACATCCTGTTCCCACAAAAAATAAAACCGTAACCTGTTAAATTGCATATAAACCCAAGCAAAAAACGGAGGCGCTTATGAATAACCAAACTATATGCCAATGTACCGCCGAGTCACTTGCAATGGCATCCGTTCCCATGCAGGAATGGTGTGAGCCTTACGACCTTGCCACTGCAATCTACAACGGTACGCTTTTCCCGTGTTTAAATATGGACTTTTTCGATGCCGAGGACATTCCCTGTCCTTTTTGTGACAAACCTGCGCTGACAAAAGCAGCGGAGCAGGAAAAGGCATTGATTGAAATCTGTAAAATCGGTTTTGCACTCAATGACCTTACGCTTTATCTTGACACGCACCCCGATTGTCAAAACGGTATCAATCTTATGAAAGACCTATTGCAGCAGCGTCTTGACGCGCTCGCAGAATTTGCCAAAAACCACTATCCGTTGACGCAGCTTTCCATTGTCACGGGTACACCTGAGACAAAGCAGTACGGATGGGACGAGGGACCGCTCCCGTGGGACCCGTTCGCAAACTGCGCGACAGCAAAATAAGACGTAGGAAAACTAGGAGGATTTATCATGTGGGCTTATGAAAAACGACTTCAATACCCGGTTAAAATAACCAAGACATGCCCAAAGACCGCACAGCTTATCATCAGTCAGTACGGCGGTCCCGACGGCGAGCTTTCTGCATCCATGCGCTATCTTGCGCAGCGATATTCCATGCCTGTCAAAAAAGTCGGAGGGCTTTTGACGGATATCGGTACAGAAGAAATCAACCATATGGAAATTATCTGTGCCATTGTCTATCAGCTTACAAAGAACCTGACGCCCGAGCAGGCAAAAACAGCAGGCTTTGACGCCTATTATATCGACCATACCGCCGGACTTTGGCCGCAGGCGGCTGCCGGCGTTCCCTTCACGTCGCTCGAATTCCAGTCAAAAGGCGACGCGTTTGCCGACTTATACGAGGATTTGGCGGCAGAACAAAAAGCACGGACCGTCTATGAAAACCTGCTGCGCGTCATCGACGATCCCGACGTGCGCGCACCGCTAAAGTTCCTGCGTGCAAGGGAAATCGTACATTTCCAGCGATTCGGAGAAGCACTGGAGATGACAAAGGACAAACTCGACCACAATAATTATTATTTCTTTAATCCGGAATTTGATAAGAAATTTCTGAAAAAATAAAACAAAGGAAAAAGAACCGTGCAGGAAGCAATTCCTTTAAGCGGTTCTTTTTTTTCTGTCCAAAACCTTTCTGGCAATTTATCTAAAAATTGTTTTCTACTTCGACGGTACCATCCTGATAATGCGTCCCGCAAATTCATTGAAATTCTGCGTCTGTAAAATAACCCTGCCCGGTCCGGTCAGTTTTGTCAAAAACAGACCTTCACCGCCCAAAAAGATGTTTTTAAGTCCTTTTACCGTTTCAATATCATACTTCACGGATTTTTCAAACGCTACCACATTTCCCGTATCAACTTTAAGGACTTCGCCGGGTGCCAGGTTCTTCTCCACTTTATTCCCGTCAATCTCAAGGAAAACCATTCCGGTGCCGCTGATATCCTGCAGGATAAATCCTTCCCCGCCAAATAATCCGGCAGAAAACTTCTTGGTAAACGCCACATTCAGATGCACTGTTTCCTGCGCACAGAGAAAGGCCCCTTTTTGGCAAATCATCCCTCCGCCGGCTCCCACATCAATCGGAAATACTTCGCCTGCAACTGTGGATGCAAACGCTACCATGCTTCCGGCGCGCTCCGCCTTATAAGTTGCCATAAACAGGGATTCTCCCGAAAACATTCTGCCGATACTTTTCCCCAAACCGCCTTTCATATTGGAATCCATGGCAACGCCTTCCGACATCCACGCCATTCCACCTGACTGTGTATACATCGACTCTCCCGGTGCATCAAAATACACCTCCACCGCCGGCATTGTATCACCGATAACATTGTACCTCATAACAATTTTCCTCCTTCATAAATCTTTCTTTTTGTCCAAATCCAAACAGCCGTTAAATTACCCTATACCGTAATCACACCGCACATTCCAAGTGCAATCACAATGATGCCAAGCACAATGCGATACCAGCCAAACACCTGAAAGTCATGCTTTTTAATATAATCCATAAGGAACTTTATAACAAACACCGACACCGCAAATGCCACAACCATTCCGACAATCAGCACGCATGCCTCCGCTCCCGTAAAAGTAAATCCAAACTTTACAATCTTTAGAAGGCTTGCCCCAAACATCACCGGAATGGCAAGGAAAAATGTAAACTCCGCCGCCACGCTCCTTGACACCCCAATGAGCAGAGCCCCTACAATCGTCGCCCCTGAACGCGAGGTTCCCGGGAAAATTGCGGCAATCAGCTGAAACAGCCCGATAATAAACGCTGTCTGAAACGTAATACCCTCCAACGTCCTAATTTTGGCACGTTTCCCCTTATTTTTCCGCTCCACAATAATAAACGCCACGCCAAACACAATCAGTGCAACCGCCACAGGTACCGCATGATAAAACAGCGCCTCACAGATATCGTCAAACAGCAGGCCGACAACCGCCGCCGGAACGCACGCAACCGCAATTTTCAGCCACAGCATGATTTTATCCATCTCAATCACGGGCTTTGATTTATCCTTGAACTGAAACGGAAAAATCTTTTTCCAAAACAAAAGCACCACTGCCAAAATCGCGCCAAGCTGTATCACTACGAGAAACATTTCCAAAAACTCCGGCGTGCAGTCAAGCCTGATAAATTCATCAAGAATAATCATATGCCCCGTACTGCTGACCGGCAGCCACTCCGTAATGCCCTCAACAATGCCAAACAGTATCGCCTTAAAAATTTCTACCATCCTGCACTCCTTTATCTATACTCTGTCTCAACAAACTCACGGAGTGCCGCCATTGCACGCTCCACCTTCTCCGTTTCAATGCAATATGCCATCCTGAAATACCCCGGACATCCGAATGTATCCGCCGGAACAAGTACCAAGTCATAATCCAATGCCTTTTTGCAGAATGCCACTGCATCCTCTTCTAATGCTTTCGGGAAAATATAAAATGTTCCGCCCGGCTTTACAACCTCAAACCCCAAACTGACAAGTGTGTCATAAATTATATTCATGTTTGTCTCATACACCGACAAATCCGACGTCACGCCAAGCACATCCGCTACTGCTATCTGTATGATGGATGGCGGACAATTATGACCGATTCCCCTTGAAATCTGACTGCACATCACGGAAATTTTCTCGCTGTCCGTACACTTCGGGTTCGCCGCCACATATCCCAAACGCTCGCCTGGAATGGACATCGATTTTGCAAACGAATAGCACGAAAGCGTATTGTCATAAAACTTTGACACATATGGCGCATCAACGCCCGCAAAGATAATTTCCCTGTACGGCTCGTCCGATATAATAAAAATATCATGTCCGTATTCCTTCTGCTTTTCCTCCAAAACAGCGGCAAGTTTTTTTAATGTTTCCGTTGAATAAACCGTGCCGGACGGATTGTTCGGCGTATTAATCAGTACTGCCATTGTCTTTGGATTTAAAAGCTTCTCAAACGCCTCAAAATTAATCTGAAACTGCTTTGTGTCTGCAGGCACAACCTTTAAAACCGCACCTGTCTGATTAATGTAATGATTATACTCTGGAAAATACGGCGCAAACGTAATCACCTCATCTCCCGGCTGCGTCACGGCTCTTGCCGCATGTGCCACAGCGCCTGCCGCGCCTGTCGTCATAAACAAATGTTCTACCGTGTAATTCATATCAAATGTTTTATTCAGATATTCGGCAAATTTCTGCCGCACTGCCGGAATACCCTGCGACTGGCTATAGCCGTGCAGCTCCATAGTGTCTTTTGTCTGAAGCAATTCTATCATTCTATCCGTAAACTCCTGCGGCACGGGAACAGACGGATTTCCAAGGCTGAAATCAAACACATTCTCCGCCCCGATTTCCTTCGCGCGCCTTTCCGCCCACTCCGACAGCTCCCTGATAACAGACTTCGCGCCGAGCATATCCTTATATTTCTGCGAAACCATAACGATTGTCCTCCCTTACATAAACTTTTTCTTCTTACGTTACCATATTTCGCCGATTTCATCAAGTATAACCATCTTAACGCCGCATATTGTTTTTCAACATAAAAAGCGACCGCTATATCCTTTTCCAGTGATATACCGGCCGCCTTAAATCATTTCAATATCCAATTTTTTCCTCTTTCTCGGCTCTTTTCTTTTTTCATACCATTTTTCTCTGCCGATTTTTTATGGTACTTTACTTTCCCCTAATTACGCTTTGAAACACTTCCTTAATTTTTCTTATGTGTACAATCCTCTTAAATACACATTCTCTCATTCACATATTTATTAAGGTTTTTCAATTTTCATCAGGTGAAAGTCTGCGGGTCATCCAATGGACTCATCTCCTTTCTCTCCAATACCCTCTATAGCTATTGTTTGCAGCTACCGAAAATATTTAGAAAAAGCTTCAAGATTTTATCTTTTGTGCTTTTTTGTTTTTTCTTTTGTGTGATTGTAGAATAACATTATTTTTAGGATATTTCAAGGGGATTTTGTCATTTTTCCAAATACTGTCGTATTGCACAGCATGTTTCAGTTATTTTGCATAGTGTTTTCTGAATTTTCTGACTGTTTCGCGCATGTTTGCAGAGAATCCGTTTTTGTCGTATACTGTAAGTGTCCAAAAGGATTCCATATTATTTTCTTATGGATTTTTGCACAGATAAAATATACCAGAAAACAAAATTAAACGGAGGAATCACTTTGTTTCAAAAGAAAGAGATTATTTACAGCGAAACCCTCGGCGTATGTATCGTCGATGACATTGTAAAGCTTGCAGACAACCGGAAAGACACCTACAGTTACTATCTGCTGCGTTCCGTCTTCGACAGAACGAAAAAAGCATACATTCCCGTCGAAAACCATTCCGTTAAGCTGCGCACGCTCATCACCGCACAAGAGGCACAGGCAATTAAGGAGCACGAAGATTTTGACCAGTACAGTCAAGCTGTGAGGAACGAAGTAAACTATGTGCTTTCCAAAAAATAATATGTGCTTTCACCCTCTTCCAATGCACCCTCCCCGTCAGCCTACCGTTGTTTTCCCTGCTTTAGTAACCGCAGACCGTTACTGTTCAGACCCGCCCTGATACCCATATATAAAAAATACAATTGACCGATTATATTAATATAAAGTATAATTAGAATTACTATTTATTATCTAACGACATGAAATACAAGGAAAGGAATGAAGCTGTATGAAACAGTTTTTTGGAACAAGTCAGAGCGGAGACCTTGCAGCAGCAGTCCGGGGCTTGGTCAATCCCAAATTTCTTATGCTGTTATCAAACAACAGCCA
Source organism: Lachnospiraceae bacterium UBA7110 (assembly GCA_002492295.1). Taxonomy (GTDB): domain Bacteria; phylum Bacillota; class Clostridia; order Lachnospirales; family Lachnospiraceae; genus COE1. The sequence goes on along the minus strand of DKYC01000070.1, from coordinate 24,243 downwards.
GTTTGAAGCACATGTAAAGACTTTGGAATCCCTATATCCCAAAGTTCCAAGTATCGGATGTATCGGCATGAGTTATGACACCAGTATCGTGGAAAGCGGAGTCAGCGTTATTGCATTTTTGGAAGATATCAGTGCCACCGCGAATGTACTGGAACAGGTATCCACTATGCCTGTAAAATACATCGAACGAATGGAAAAAGACGTCAGCAAAATAAATGCTTCCGCACAGGATACGGTATGTATCGATTTTTGCAGCGGCAATGACGCCTGCGTATTAACTACAATTTATTCCTGTCTTAAGTCCAAAAGAATCCAGCTGGTAGGCGGAACCGGGGATGGCGGCAAAGTGTCTGCCAACGGTAAGGTATACAAGGATGCGGTTGCATATGGATTGGTCCGAAACCACGGCGGCCGCGTAAAAACCTATAAGGAAAATATATACCGTCCGTTAGGAAACTACCGTTTTATTGCTTCCAACACAGACAGGGCAAATTATGTCATCGGTTCACTGAACGGAATTCCCGCAAAACAGGTATACAAAAATATTCTCAATGTCACTGATGAAGGAATCCTGACACAGACCTTTAAAAATCCTTTTGGCAAGATAGACGGAAACGACATCTGTATCATTTCAATTAAGGAAGTCAGCGGAAACGCCTTAGCATGCTTCCGTCAGGTAAACGATTCCGATGTCTTAATCCTGTTGGAATTGGGAGATTACAGGGCAACCGTGAGACAGACCATTGAAGCAATCCGCAGGGATTTCCCAAAACGTTCGGCAGTTTTTTCCGTGAATTGCCTATTCCGGTACAAACTGTTTACAGAGCATAATTATATGCGGGAATATCTGAAAGAAATGGGGACATTAGGATGTCACGCCGGTCTTGTAGGATATGGAGAACATTACAATAACCGTTTTGTCAACCAGTCCATGACTTGCGTTGTATTTGAATAGAGGGAGGATAATTCATCATGTTTTTAAAGAAAAACCGAGAAAAAAACGCGCATGCAAAAATCCTTTATCCTGTCCTGCATGTGGCAAACAGTTTGGGCGATTACCAAAAAGAACTCGCTATAAAAGAGGTAGAATCGTTATCGGAACTAGGCATGGTCAGCAGTTCCTTTGCAAATGTATTAAATGAGGCAGAAAATTTCCAAACGCAGCTGCAGGATTTCGGTGACTCTTTTTCCAGCGTCAACCAGGCAGCCGGTCAATTTGCGCAGGTAAAGGAAGATATTTCCCAAACCGTATCGGGAGCACAGGATCTGGTGGAGAAGCTCAAGCATACCTCTGAGCAGGTTCAGGAATCCTACAGTGTGATGGAAGCTACGTTTGAACAGCTGCAGCTTGCCGTAAAGGATATCCGGCAGTGCATGGGAAAAATTGTGTCTATTGCCGACGAAACAAACATTCTTGCGTTAAACGCGTCCATTGAAGCAGCCAGGGCAGGCAGTCATGGAAAAGGATTCGCAATTGTCGCGGAAAAAGTCGGTGAACTTGCCAAGGAAATAAAAGTCCTGACCGACGATGTCGATATGAGCGTTCACAATGTTGAAATCGGCGCAAACCATCTCAATGACAGTATTGCCGTATCACAGCAGGCATTGGGACAGAGTTTTGACATTGTAAATAACACCTCCAAATCCTTTGAGCAGATTACGGAAGCAGCGGAAGGCGCTTCCTGTGTCCAGGATAAGATTTCGGATGTGATTGGAGAATCGCAGGGAAAACTACAGATGCTATGTCATTTTTTTGACAAAATCAAATATCAATATCAGGAAGTCGTAAAACATATTAACCGCGCCAGCAGTCTTGGTACAACTAAAAGTACGATGTTTGAGGATATGAATAATCTGCTGACTCAGATTGAACCAATGATGAAAGACACAAATCCTTAAGTATTCCATATAAAAATATAACGGTAAAAGCTCCGATTCACACGGAGCTTTTATCATGTTTCCTTATCAATAACTATACCGGTTAAATCTTAATCAGCTCATACTGATCTGTCCCAAGTCCAATCTTCACCGCATGCGCAATGCACGACTTCCATTCCGTATCCGGATGCGTCATATAGAAGTGGTCATGCCCTTCATGGTTTCCATGCTCTTTCAAATTTTCTCCCAAAATACTGCTCTCAACAGGCTCCATCTGATTACACAAATCTGCACACGCCTGATCAAGCGCCACGGGGTCAAACGACGCAAGCATCCCGACATTCGGAATAATCGGAATATCATTCTCCGCATGGCAGTCGCAGTTCGGAGATACGTCGCAGATCAGGGAAATATGGAAGCAGGGCTTATCCTTGCAGACCGCCCACGCATACTCCGCCATTTTATAATTTAACATTGCAATGGAATCCTCAAAGCTCGCCGCGATCGCATCCCTCGGGCACACCGCGAGGCAGCGCCCGCATCCCACGCACTTGTCATGGTCAATGTGCGCCTTCCCGTTTTCGATAATGGGCGCGCCATGGGCACAGATTCTGTCGCAGGCGCCGCAGCCTACACATAACGCCGGGTCAACCTCCGGCTTTCCGTCACAATGCTGCTCCATCTTGCCTGCTCTCGAACCGCAGCCCATTCCGATATTTTTCAGCGTTCCGCCGAAAGCCTGCCATCTCGTGCCCTTTAAAATGTGTCAGGGAAATAAAAACATCCGCATCCATAATCGCCTGACCGATTTTCGCTTCCTTCACGTACTCGCCGTCAATCGGAACAAGCACCTCGTCCGTTCCTTTCAATCCATCGCCGATAATGACATGACATCCTGTCTGATACGGTGAGAATCCGTTGATATACGCCGTTTCCAAATGGTCAAGCGCGTTCTTCCTGCTGCCCACATACAGTGTATTGCAGTCCGTCAGGAACGGCTTTCCCCCAGCTCCTTGACATAATCCGCCACAACCCGCGCATAATTCGGACGCAGAAACGCAAGATTTCCATATTCGCCAAAATGGATTTTAATCGCCGCATACTTCTCCTTAAAATCAATTGTTTCAAATCCCGCCGTCTTCATCAGCCGATGCAGCTTTTGCAAAAGATTTTCGCTCCCTGTCGCCTTAAATGTCGTAAAATATACCTTCGCATTATTCATTCCAATACCCTGCTCCTTTCAAAACCATCAAATCTGAAAAAAAGAGCCCACCATATCGCAGTGGACTCTTAATCTGCCTTCAGCGTCCTTTTAGAACTATTTGTTTAAAAACTCCTTCACCTGTTCGTAAACACCCTTCGCATCCAGCTTATATTTCTCAATCAAAGCCGCCGCGGAACCAGACTCGCCGAACATATCCTGCATACCAATCTTATAAACAGGCGCAGGATACGACTTACAAAGCGCATCGCAAACCGCGCTGCCAAGTCCGCCGATTACGGAATGCTCCTCTGCCGTCACACACTTACCCGTTTTCCTAACGGAATTAACGATAATTTCCTCGTCAAGCGGCTTAATCGTACAGATGTTGATGACCTCTGCACTCACACCGTCCTTTTCAAGCATTTCCGCTGCGCCAAGCGCCGAATCCACACAGATACCCGTTGCCACAATCGTTACATCCGTGCCCTCTCTGACAACTGTACCCTTTCCAATTTCAAATTTATAATCCGGTCTGTCATTAATCACGGGAACTGCCGCACGCCCGAAGCGGATATACACCGGTCCCTCATATTCCACTGCCGCACGCACTGCTGCCTTCGCCTCAACGTCATCCGCCGGACACATCACCACCATACCCGGTATCGTACGCATTAACGCAATGTCCTCATTGCACTGATGGGACGCACCGTCCTCGCCTACTGTGATGCCTGCATGTGTCGCGCCGATTTTGACATTTAAATGCGGATAACCGATAGAGTTTCTCACCTGCTCAAACGCACGTCCCGCCGCAAACATTGCAAACGAACTCATAAACGGAATTTTTCCCGAAAGCGACAAGCCTGCCGCCACGCCTGTCATATTTGACTCCGCGATACCACAATCGATATGTCTGTCCGGAAATGCTTTCCGGAACATGCCCGTCTTTGTCGCCGCCGCAAGATCTGCGTCAAGAACGACCAAATTCGGATTTTCTTTTCCTATCTCAACGAGAGCATTACCGTAGCTCTCTCTTGTTGCTATTTTTTTCACATCCGCCATTTTTCCCTATGCTCCTTTCCTAACCCAATTTTTGCGCGATTTTCTCCAAATCCGCCATAGCAACAGCATACTCCTCGTCGTTTGGAGCCTTACCGTGCCAGTCCACACTTCCTTCCATAAAGGACACGCCTTTGCCCTTCAGGGAATGTGCAATAATCGCCGTCGGCATTCCTTTTGTCTCTCTTGCCTCCTTAAACGCGGCACGGATTTTATCAAAATCATGCGCATCGTCGAGATTAATTACATGGAAATTAAATGCCTCAAATTTCTTATCAATCGGATATGGCGAACATACGTCCTCAATCTTACCGTCAATCTGCAATCCGTTATTATCCACAATCACGCAGAGATTGTCGAGCTTTCTGTGCCCTGCAAACATTGATGCCTCCCAAACCTGACCTTCCTCAAGCTCACCGTCACCAAGCAGCGTGTACACACGATACCCCTCATTTGACATCTTTGCACCAAGCGCCATCCCGCACGCAACGGAAATACCCTGTCCAAGCGAACCCGACGACATATCAACACCCGGCACATGCTGCATACAGGGATGTCCCTGCAAATAAGAGCCGAGCTTTCTAAGCGTCACCAAATCCTCAACCGGAAAATATCCGCGGTTTGCAAGTGCCGAATAAAGCCCCGGCGCCGTATGTCCCTTTGAGAGAACAAAGCGGTCTCTGTCTGCTTTCTTCGGATTCTTCGGGTCAATGTTCATCTCCTCGAAATAAAGAAATGTAAAGATATCTGCCGCCGATAACGAACCGCCCGGATGTCCCGCTTTCGCCGCATGAACGCCTGTGACGATACCTTTACGAACTTCATTTGCTGCTCTTTGAAGTTCCAAATTTGTCATGTTTCAATACCTCCATTCATTAAAATCTCAATCTTCCTCTACCTTATTGCCATAATACGCATTCGCACCATGCTTCCTATAATAATGCTTATCCTGTATCCGCTGCGGGGCAGGCTCCACGTCAGCCTTCAACTGCTCCGTAAACAACGCCATCTTCGCAACCTCCTCAAGCACAACCGCATTATGCACCGCCTCCTTCGCATCTTTCCCCCATGCGAACGGTCCGTGGTTTTTGCAGAGCACGGCAGGAACCGCCATGACATCCTTATCCTTAAAAGTTTCCACAATAAGCGTACCTGTGTTCTTCTCGTATCCGTCGTCAATCTCTTCCTGGGTCAGCACGCGCGCGCAAGGAATTTCCCCGTACATGTAGTCCGCATGCGTCGTGCCGTAGCACGGAATTGACCTCCCCGACTGTGCCCAGCTCGTGGCATATGTACTATGCGTGTGCACGACACCGCCGATTTCGGGAAACGCTTTATATAGCTCCAAATGCGTCGGCGTATCCGAAGAAGGATTATATTTTCCCTCTACTTTATTGCCTTCCAAATCCATGACAACCATGTCCTCAGGCTTCAACAAATCATAGTCAACACCGCTTGGCTTAATGACGAACAGTCCGCTCTTGCGGTCAATCGCGCTCACGTTTCCCCACGTAAACGTCACAAGACCGTATTTGGGCAAATCCATATTCGCCTCATATACCTTTTTCTTTAATTCCTCCAGCATATGTACGAACTCCTTTCTTAAACTTCAATATCTTCCATAATCCGAAAGAATGCATAGCAAACTTGTTTGATTTACTTTTTTTGAGCATGTGGCTTACCACTTTTTAGTCAGCGTCTTTTGCTAACTTTGGAGTCCTTCACATGCTGCGCGCTCAATCACAAGCCCCTTCTTATACCGTTCGATAAACGTTTCGAATCCCGCGACATCTTTCGCATCCGGCTCCATACGTACGGATTCCTGTCCCGCAAATACTTTATTGTTCAGATAATCGCCAAGCGACTCTTCCGCTCCCTTTGTCACCATATAATTTGCAAGCACCGCAATGCCCCATGCACCGCCCTCGCCCGCCGTCTTCATCACCGAAACAGGCACGTTCACCGCCGCCGCGACAACCTTCTGCCCGACGCCTTCCGTCTTAAACAATCCGCCATGTCCCAAAAGCTCATCAAGCGTCACATGCTCCTGCTTAAACAAAATATCCATGCCAATCTTAATCGCGCCAAGTGCCGTAAACAGATTTACACGCATAAAATTCGCAAGGCTGAACTTTGCATCCGGCGTACGCACAAAGAGCGGTCTGCCCTCGGCAAATCCCGTTACGTGCTCGCCCGAAAAATAACCGTATGCCAACAGTCCGCCGCAGTCTGCATCGCCCTCAAGCGCCTTCCTGTAAAGCGTCCCGTAAAGCTCGTTCATATCCGTTTTCTGTCCCATTGCCTCCTGGAATTCCCGGAAAATGTTCACCCACGCATTCAGATCCGAAGTACAGTTATTGCAGTGCACCATCGCAACCAAACTGCCATCCGGCGTTGTCACAAGGTCAAGCTCATCATATGACTTTGACAAGTCCTTCTCCAGAACAGCCATCGCAAACACCGAAGTTCCTGCGGAAATATTACCGGTTCTCTGAGCCACGCTGTTCGTCGCAACCATACCCGTACCGGCGTCGCCCTCCGGCGGACACATCGGAATGCCTGCCTGCAGCGTACCTGTCACGTCAAGCAGCTTTGCCCCCTCTGCCGTAAGCGTACCCGCCTTTTCCCCGGAAAGCAGAACCTTTGGCAGAATATCCGCAAGCTTCCATCCGTACTTCTTATCCGCCACAAGCGCGTCAAACTGCGCAATCATTCTCCGGTTAAAATCCTTTGTATCAATATCAATCGGGAACATACCTGACGCATCCCCAACCCCGAGCACCTTTTCGCCGCTAAGCCGCCAATGAATATAGCCCGCAAGCGTAGTAAAAAACGCAACGTCTCCTACATGCGCCTCACCGTTCAAAATTGCCTGATAAAGATGTGCGATGCTCCATCTTTGGGGAATGTGGTAATTGAATAATTTCGTGAGCTTTTCACTCGCATCCTGTGTAATCGTGTTTCTCCACGTCCGAAACGGCACCAACAGTTCGCCGTTCTTATCAAATGCCATATAACCATGCATCATGGCACTGAATCCAATCGAGCCAAGCGTCTTAATCGGAACGCCGTACTTGTCCTTCACCTGTCCAGCCAAATCCTGATAGCAGCCCTGAAGTCCCTTCCAAATTGCGTCAAGGCTGTACGTCCAAATGTTGTTTTCCAGCTGGTTTTCCCAGTCATGGTTTCCAACCGCAAGAACTTCCTGGTTTTCATCAATCAGCACCGCCTTAATACGGGTAGAACCAAACTCAATGCCGAGCGCAGTCTTGCCGCTCTCAATTGCAGTCTTTGCGTCAAGTCCCATAAATTGTAACCTCCTGTTTGTTATATTTTTCACAAATAAATCTGTCAAAATGCACAAAATATCTGCCACACTATGCCTTCATTATAACAACTCTACAAAACGAATGCAACAGCTTTTACCGCCAATTCCACATTTCTATTACACCGATGTGTGACTTGGAGCGCCGCGAAAATCAGCAGTACACATCCGCCTCCACATTCAGCTTCCCCTTGCGGGTCTCCCCCGAAATCCCCACAAACGTAAACCGTCCGTACCCCCGGACCGACACTTTATCCCCCGGCTTGAGCTGCCCGCTGTTATTCTCATTCAGCCTGCCGTTCACAAACACCTTCTTCGCGCGAAACAGTTCCACGCTCTCGCTGCGTGACAAATGATACAGCTTCGCAATCACGCTGTCCGCCCGCGCCGCATTTACCTGAAAGGTCGTCCGCTCCTGTCTCGTAACCGTACTTTCAGGAATCTCTTTTGCAATTTCGCACCGGACACTCGTATGCCGTACTTTATCCAGCTGGGCCACAATATAAGAAGACATCTTTTCCGTACAAAACAAAAACGCATGTTTTCCAATAATCACAATATCCCCAAGCGTCGCCCGCTCAATTCCCAAATTCATCAGCGCCCCCAGGTAATCCCTGTGATTCAGCTCCTCGCTAAATTTCTCGACAAGCGGCGCAATCTCCACGCAGGCAATCGGGAACGGCTCCTCATAGCCGCAAAGCGCCTCGTCCCCGAACCGCAGCATCACCCGCTCACAGTCCTCCGTCCCGCCAAAAGCTGTCACCGTCACATACGAAAATTCCCGTTCCGTCTGATAAAAGACATTCAGCTCGGCAAGCGACAAAAATCCCGTAAATAAATACCGCCCCTCTGTATACGCTTTATTTGCAAGCTCCGCAAGCCGTTTTTGAAACAATGCCTCATCCGCATCCATTTTGATTATCCTCCAAAAATTCAATATAATCCCTGTCCCACATCAATATCTTGAGCTTTCCTGCCGCCTCTGCCGCAGGCTTCGTAAAATACTGGTTCGTCATCACCGCTCCCACCATCCTGTCATAATAATCGCGCCCCGCATATGCCTCCTGCACTGCTTTCACGCCCACCAGACCCGTATAACGCTTACACTGTATGGCATATGTCACGCCATCCTTTTCTGCGAGAATATCAATCCCATAGTCACCGCTCCCCTTCGTGACCTCCACCTCAATAAATCCGTTCGCCGCAAGCAAATCCGCACAATAATACTCAAATTCCAGCCCCTCCATATTGTCCAGCTCCTGTGCCCTCGCGTTCCTGCGAAAACGCCTGCAAAGCATTATCCCTGCCACGGTAACAATTACAGCCCCTGTAAAAATAACTGCTATTATACCAATCATATTTCCTGTCATTTTTTCTTTCCTCTCCCCCAAATACCCCTTAACAATAACATCATATCACCAAACATCAGTTCTTGCAACTGGATTTTATTCTTTTTTTTATTTCTTCATTTTTCAAATTTCTGTTTACAAATTTTCCAAATTGTTGTATAGTTTGCTTTGTAACAGATTATGTTAATTTACATTTCATGCAGAGTAGGATCACATGCGTCAAGTGCCTTGTGAACAGGGAGTTGTCACAGGGACGAAAAAGCTCTTACGGGCTTTGCGGTACGTGGTCCGCATCCCGCTGCTACATATTTTTGTGTAGTTTTCGGTCTCGCTGCATTAGTGGAGGCGTACGTGTGAAATTAAAATCTCGCACTGCTTTTATTTACAAGAAGGGAAGGATTTCTATGCAAAAGATCAAACAGTTCTATCTCGATTCCATCAACCAGCTCAAAATTACCCAAAACCTCGTCATCTGCGGACTCATGGCAGCGCTTGCAGTCGTTTTAAGCTACGTGGCAAGCATTGACGTCGGTCCCTACATCCGCATCGGCTTTTCCGGTATCCCGAACCGCATAATTGAATTCCTGTTTGGTCCGATTGTCGGCTCGATTTTCGGCGGTATGCTTGATATCCTGAAATATCTGATTAAACCAAGCGGTCCGTTTTTCTTTGGCTTTACCTTCGACGCGATGCTTGCTGGCGTAATTTACGGCTCCTTTCTATATAGAAAGCCCGTAAAGCTATGGCGTATCGCCGCCGCTGAGCTTTTAACAAAAGCAATTGTCAATTGCTTTTTTAATACGCTTTGGATTTCCATGCTTTACGGAAAAGGATTTTTTGTCCTTCTTCCCGCACGGATTATCAAAAATGCGGTGATGCTTCCGCTTGACACGATGATTTTGTTTTTTGCGCTGACGTTTTTATCCAAAATATCAAGTACCCTTCATTTTAAAATGCGGTAAAACTGTTGCGGGGCATGTGTTTTTTGTGGATAACCCAAATCACAATATCTTGTATTTTTATATTTTATCCACACTTGCTTTAGTATGCTAAAGGTTTCAGTTACATAAGAACTTGCAAAACCGTTTCACTTTTCCCTGAACACAAATTTAGGCTTTTATCTCGAAACAAAGTGTGGTAAGATAGTTCTATCGAATGATTTTAGGGAGTATGCCATTCGGGAAACAAGGGTGTCATCATGAAGGAAAATGACAGTATATTTTTTCTACCGGAGGGATACAATGGAGTACAATTACAACCGAATATTGGAAGAAATCAGGCAGCTCGTAAACAGATCCGTTTTTATTTGGCTTGGCTTTATGGCGGGAACATCCTTGCTGATCAGCACCTTATGCGCTATCAACCTTCTTCCTACGCAGGCGCTTTGGGCACTTTTAGGAATGCTTCCTTCTGCTCTTGTACTGATGCTTGTGGTTGCCTACTATCACAAAAAAGCCGGGATTTTTGCCAAAAAACAGCAGATTGCAATGATGGCGTTCCATGCAAAAAAAGCAATTGACGACCTGCAGCAGGAATTTCCGGACACATTCCTAAGTGACTGCCAGATCCGGATGCGTTATCTTGCAAAAAACGGAATTGACGTGGACAATGCTTTGAAACGCCTTGGCGGAAATATTGATGCGTACAATCAGCTTGTGCTGTCTTTTTTAGGAGAAAGCGATGAGCTTGAGGATGCACTGTTTGACCTGATGCAGCCTGATACACTCTTTCAATACGGCAGCAAGGCTCGTGCTTTGAGAATAAAGGCAAATGATTTGGGCATTTCCAACCTCACCGACACTGCTTTCTTTCACGAAATAGAAGCTTATGCGGGTAGTCTGGATATCGTCCGTGCCAATTGGGAAAAGCTTTCCTTTGAGCTTGATGAGGCATACGGCATCTTTTTTGAGTACATCAACTCACTGGGGTTAGACAACCCGATGACCTTTAAACGCTGGGGTGAACAGCTTCAGGAAGCGTTTAACGCACTTGAAACCTACGACACTATGAAAGCAAAAAGAATCTTAAGTGAACTCATCAAATACCAGATTGATGCAGATATCACCAAGACCCTGCAAAACATTATCACAAACATTGACGAAATCATGGCAAACTGAATATCGAAGTAAAACAGGATATGGAAAGGAGACAGCTGCAAAGTCTCCTTTTTCCATACAAATTTCAAAATTAATATCGTTTTTCTCCTATTATGGGGTATAATGTATGTATATCTAATGCAAAAACGGAGGTTATATAAGATATGAAAGGAAGAATACATTCACTGGAATCTTTTGGAACCGTTGACGGACCGGGCGTACGCTATGTTGTGTTTGTGCAGGGCTGTCCGATGCGCTGCGCATATTGCCACAATCCCGATACATGGGAAATGAACGCAGGCACGCTGATGGAGCCAGAGGAGATTTTGGAAAATTATGAACGAAACAAGCCTTTTTACCGCGAAGGCGGCATCACCGTGACAGGCGGCGAACCGCTGATGCAGATTGACTTTTTACTTGATCTGTTCACAAAGGCACACGCGCGCGGCATCCACACCTGCCTTGATACATCGGGAATTGCTTATAAACCCAACAACAATCCCGAATGGCTTGCAAAGCTTGACAAATTATGTGAAGTGACAAATCTCGTGATGCTTGACATCAAGCATATTGATCCCGAAAAACACAAGGAACTTGTAAAACAGCCAAACGACGGTATCCTTGCATTTGCCGAGTATCTTGACAAAAAAGGCGTGGATATGTGGATCCGCCATGTTGTCGTTCCCGGCATAACGGACAATCCTGACGATTTGCACAGGCTGGGGTATTTTATCGGCGGGCTGAAAAACCTTAAGGCGCTGGATGTGCTTCCGTACCATACAATGGGCAAGAAAAAATATAAAGAGCTGGGCATGGAATACCGTCTGGAAGACGTTCCTGATATGGACAAGAGCAGGGTTCCCGAGCTAAAGCAGTATATTCTCGACGGAATTAAAGAACGCCGCGGCATACCTGTAAAATAACCGGAAATTTTTATCATTATTTTTTAATTTTTTTCCTTGTATTTAAGGGTATTTTATATTACAATATCTTTATTGACAAGTATTTGTCAATTACTTTTCATGTGTGATTAGTTTGGAAAAACCATATGTGACCGTTTTTTCAAACGGCAAATTTGTGCAAAACACAAATTTGTATAAGTATTAATATAAGGAGGAATTTATCATGGCATACGTAATTTCAGATGCTTGTGTCTGCTGCGGAGCCTGTGAGGCTCAGTGCCCTGTAGGCGCTATTAGCATGGGAGATGGAAAGTTTGAAATCGACGCGGATAAATGCATCGACTGCGGTTCCTGCGCAGGTGCCTGCCCTACAGGTTCAATCTCTCAGGCATAATTGATTAAAAACATATTTAATGCATAAAAAGACCACACCTTTCAGCCGGAAAAGTGTGGTCTTTTTATATCGCGCTATGTAATTTTCTATATAATTATTGAAACTTCGCCTCCGGTGTTTTCTTAAACAGGTGAAACTCTTTTTTCGCCTTTGGCTCCTTTTCCTTATTGGCAAGGGGAAAACTGATTGTTTTAGACTCCTTAGGCAGCTTTCCCTTTCCCCTGTATTGTCTTAAAAGCTCATCAATGCGTTTATAGTATTCCTCGCTGCGCCTGTCCTCCTCCGACAGCCGGTTGGTCTCGCGCTCGTCATCCCGTTCCTCCAGCAGCCGGAACTGATAATCAAGCTCCTTACACACATCACCCTTGACCGTTTCGGAAATGCGTTCCACAATTTTGCCAATCATTTCCTCATTGTTTGCCGCCACAGCTTCCTTCACCAGCTTTTGGAACAGGTATTGGAGCCGCTCCGTCTGCTCCTCCTGCGTAGCTGTCTTAACCTCGGAAACCTCATTCTTCGGCTTCATAATCGACTTTATGGACTTTATTTCTATCATATTCTTTCTGGCATGCGGTTCACCGCTGCTTTCTTCATGGCATTCTTCATCATGCAGACTCTCTTCGTACGCGTTCTCTTCCGTATCAGCCGACGCTCTTGAAAGCTTTGTAAGCTGTTTCTGTGCAAAGGGGTTATCCGATAAAACCGTCTTAACCGCCTTCAGCTGCAACCCCTTATCCTTTAAGCTCTTAATCTTTAAAAACCGGTCAATATCCTCCCGTGTGTAAACACGGTGCCCCTGTGGGTTCCTCTTAATCGGCAGATCAAGCTCTTCCTCCCAGTACCTCAGAACATGCGCTTCCACATGAACCTCTTTTGCAGCCTCGTTAATTAAGTATGTTTCTTTCACCATTCCTACTCTCCTTCCTAAAATGTAAAAAGAGGGCATGTCCCATGTTCATGTCCTCTTTCGTAGTTTAATACTAACCTATGTGCCTGTTTGGCAGCATAACTGTTTCTTAAAATTTTATTTTGCAAGATTTGCAAACTGTGTATAATCCGGCAGCCATGCCAGATTAATGGTACCGATTGCACCGTTTCTCTGCTTGGCGATAATAATCTCTGCCACATTCTTGCGCTCGCTGTCCTTATTGTAATAATCATCGCGGTAAATAAACATCACGACATCGGCATCCTGCTCAATTGCCCCCGATTCTCTCAAATCAGAAAGCATCGGGCGGTGATCCGGACGCTGCTCCACGGCCCTTGAAAGCTGTGACAACGCGATTACCGGCACATGCAGTTCACGCGCCAACGCTTTTAGCGACCTTGATATATCCGAAATTTCCTGCTGTCTTGATTCGTTTTTCCCGGAACCCGTCATCAGCTGCAGATAATCAATAATCACCATCTCCATATCGTATTCCAGCTTGAATTTACGGCACTTTGAACGTAACTCGCCAAAGCTGATTCCCGGCGTATCATCAATCAAAAGCTTCGACCTTCCGATTGCATCGGCGCCCTCTATCAGGCGTTCCCACTCGTCATCCTTCATATTTCCCGTACGGATTGACTGCGAATTAACCTTTGATTCCAACGAGAGCAGACGGTTTACCAGCTGCTCCTTTGACATCTCCAAAGAAAAGATTGCGACTGCCTTATCTTCATGAAGCGCCACATGCTGCGCAATATTTAAGACAAACGCCGTCTTTCCCATAGAAGGACGCGCCGCCACCAAAATCAAATCCGAAGGCTGCATTCCAGCCGTCTTGTAATCCAAGTCAAGAAATCCCGTCGCAATTCCCGTGACCGCACCATGATTTTTGGATGCCTCCTCAATCAGGTTCATCGTGTTCATGACAACCTGTCTGATTGGAACAAAATCGCTGCTATTACGGTTCTGTATGATGTCAAAAATATTTTTCTCGGAAGTCTCAAGAATTGCCTCAAGCGTATCGTTCTGTGCGTAACAGCTGTTTGCAATCTCCTCGTTTACCCTGATAAGCTTGCGCAGCACTGATTTTTCCGCCACAATTTTTGCATAATATTTCACGTTTGCGGATGTGGGTACTGCCGCCATAACCTCTCTTATGTACTCCAGGCTGTATATCTCCGGCGGCACGCCTTTTTCCTTGAGCCTTTGCTGCAGCGTAACCAAGTCAACCGGCTTTCCCTCATCATTGAGTTCAACCATTGCATCAAAAAGGATACCATACTGCTTCCCATAAAAGTCATCGCCGCTTATCTCATCGCCTGCTATGGTAATTGCCTCTTTATCCATCAGCATGGAACCGATAACCGACTGCTCCGCCTCAATGCTATGAGGCAGAACTCTCTTTAAAACTGCCTCGTCCAGTTCAGGCATGATAACCCTCCATTCCTAAGCAGCCTCTAAACCGCCGTAACGTGTACCTTAAGCTTTGCCGAAACCTTGGGATGAAGCTTCACGGTTACCTCGTGTGTCCCCTCCGTCTTAATTGCATCGGAAAGCTGTATTTTCTTTTTATCAATCTCCTTACCGTACTGCTCCGCGACCCCTTTTGCAATTTCCTTGGAGGAGACAGAGCCAAAGGTCTTTCCACCCTCGCCGCCTTTGATTTCCAGCTTTACCGTCATCTTCTCCAATTCCTCCGCAAGTGCCTTCGCCGCCTCAAGCTGCTCCTTTGCAATCTTTTCCTTATTCTGATTTTGGAGCTTAAGCGTGTTCATATTCTCACCTGTCGCTTCTACTCCAAGTTTTTTCGGAAGAATAAAGTTCCTTGCGTAGCCTTCCTTAAGCTCGACCAATTCTCCCTTCTTACCCACTGATTTTACATCCTCTAACAAAATTATCTTCATTGTATTCCATATCCTTTCTGCGATTACACGGGCGCTAGATTGCGCCTTCCTCAAGCATTTGGCTTACGGTCTGCTTGATAATGGAAACCGCTCTCTCGGGCGTTACGTCCTCAAGCTGCGCCCCTGCAATATTCATATGTCCGCCGCCGCCAAGCCGCTCCATAATTACCTGTACATTTACTTCATCAATAGAGCGGGCGGAAATGTAAATCTTTCCGTTGTACTGTGTGGCAACAAAGCTTGCCTTAATACCGTTAATTCCCAAAAGCTCGTTTGCCGCCTGCGCGCCTATTTCCGTGGGACTCTCCAAACCCTCTGTCGGGCAGATACCCATTGCATAGGCATTCCTGTATATTTCGGCATTCCGGACAGTCTCCGCCTTCGCCTTATATTCCGTTGCGCCATCCCGGAACATTTTACGGACTCTTGTCACATCCGCACCGCACCTTCTCAAAAATGCCGCTGCCTCAAATGTCCGAACGCCGGTTTTTGCCGTAAAATTATTGGTATCAACCATAATTCCTGAATAAATACAGTCCGCCTCGTTACTTTTTACTTTCACGCTGCCGCCTGCAATGTATTGGAGAACCTCCGCAACCATCTCGCAGGTACTTGACGCATATGGCTCCACGTATGACAACGTGGCATTTTCAATCACCTCGGAACTCTGCCTGTGATGGTCAAGCACCACTACAGTACGGCAGTTCTTAATCAGCTCAGGGCATTCCGTGATGCTTGGCTTATTCACATCCACCACCACAAGCACCGTACTGCTGTCCGAAAGTTCCAACGCATCCGAACTGCTGATAATAAAGTCTTCCTCATATGCATTTTTTTCCCTGACAAGCTCCACAAGGGGTTTTACCGAAGAAGTAATGTCATTGATTACAATATAGCACCTCTTATTAAGCGCCCTTGCCACACAGCTGATTCCCACCGCCGCGCCAAACGCGTCAGCATCGGAAAGCCGGTGTCCCATCACTAGAACCTTATCCTTGCTGCTGATAATTTCCTGAAGGGCATTTGCCTTTACCCTCGCTTTTACGCGTGTGTTTTTTTCAATCTGCTGACTCTTTCCTCCGTAGTATATAATCGAATCCGGCGTCTTCACCACCGCCTGGTCACCACCGCGCCCAAGCGCCAAATCAATTGCCGTGCGGGCAAAATCACACTTTTGCGCAAAGGTCGGCGCATCAAGTCCTACACCGATACTGACCGTGACTGCCATCTCATTTCCGATATTGACCGTCTTGACATCCTCCAAAAGGTCAAAACGCGACTCCTTTAGCGCATGCACCGCCGATTTCCTCATAATGACAAAGTACTTGTCCTTCTCCGTCTTTCGTACAATACAGTCAAGCGCAAACAGGTATTTATTGATTCTTCTGTCAATAAGCGCCATTAAAAGAGACCGCCGCACGTCCTCCACGCTCTCAAGCGCCTCATCATAATTGTCAATGTAAATCATACCGACCGCAAGGCTTTGGTCGTCAATCTCCCTAAGCGCCCGTTTTAAATCCGTTTCATCATAGAGATATCCGGCAATAAGGCATGTCTGACCTTCCCCTGTCTCAAGAATCCGGCTGTTATCCAGCACCTCCTGAATGGAAATCCGCTTCAGTTTCAGATTATACTCGCGCTTCTCAAATGCGATATCAATCTCAAGCTCCTGCTCAAACCCCAGCTTTTCCTTTGTCACTGCGGGAAAAACAGCGGATATCGGTCTGCGCCAGCTCTTATCCTTATGTATAATACGTTCAAATGCCTCATTTGTCCAAATAATTTTGCCTGTCTCATCCATCAGCACATATGCAAGGTCAAGCTCCTTTAAAAGCCTGCTCTGCACTTGTCCGTACTGCGTTGCAAAGTCAATGAATTCATTCAGAATTACAGGCTTGCTGCGGTACAGCAGTGTGCCCATCGCAATCAGATATACCACCAAAAAGCCGGATACGCATACTCCTGCCGAAATATCCAAAAAATAGATTCCCGCATTCACTACCGCCAAAAATATTCCCAACAGCAGGGCAGTCTGGAGATATTCCTTCAGACGTCCTTTCAGTTTTACTTTTCTATTCATGTATAATACCTCCCGCGCACTTTTACCGGGATTTTCCTAATTTGTATGAAATGATATCTGCTGATACTATTCTAGTATAACATCAATTCCACCAAAGTTCCATAGCATATTTTGTCTTAATATACACTTGTTTGCCAAAACCCGCGGTTTGTGTGCGGCAATGCACATTTTATTCGCCGCAGGGAAGTAATACAATATTTTTCAGTATCTCCACAATCGTTTCCATATCTTCAATACACGCAAACTCGTTTCGCCCATGATGCCCCTCCGATCCCGTACAGATATTCGGACACAAAAGACCGTCAAAGGACAGCATTGCCCCATCCGTACCTCCGCGTATAGGCGAAATCTTCGGTTCCACGCCTGCGCGCCGCATTGCCTCAACCGCATTGTCAACGATATAAAATTCCTTCTCAATCATCTCACGCATGTTGCGGTACTGCTCCTTAATCTCCAGTTCAAATCGAGGCTCCCCGTATTTTTCATTCAACCGCGCAACGCAGTCCCTTGCAGTCTGTTTACGCTGCTCGAACTTTTCCCTGTCATGGTCACGTATGATAAATTCCACCGTTGCCTTCTCGACATCCCCCTGAATGCCGTCCACATGGTAAAATCCCTCATATCCCTCCGTATTTTCAGGGCACTCGTCAGGAAGCATTGCAAGGAACTCATACGCAAGCTTCACTGCGTTTCGCATAATATTTTTTGCGGAGCCTGGATGTACGCTCTTTCCCCTGACTGTGAGTACCGCGCCCGCTGCATTAAAGCACTCATAGTTCATATCGCCAAGTTCGCCGCCGTCAACCGTATATGCATAGTCTGCGCCAAAGCCCTTGATATCAAAATACGCTACACCGTTTCCAACCTCTTCATCCGGCGTAAAGCCAATGCAGATTTTCCCGTGACGCACCTCCGGGTGCTTCAGAAAATACTCCGCCATCGCCATAATCTCCGCAACGCCCGCCTTGTCGTCACCGCCAAGCAGCGTATTGCCATCCGTCACAATCAGGCTCTTTCCCCTGCATTCCTTCAGCATCGGGAAATCTGACACGCGTGTCACAATATTATGCTCTGCATTAAGCACGATATCCGTTCCATCATAGTCCTCAATAACCCGCGGCTTAACATCCGTCCCGCTCACTGCTTCGGAAGTATCAATATGCGCAATAAATCCAATGCCCGGCACTCTCTTTTTAATAAGCAGGTTCGACGGAATTTCCGCATAGACATAGCAATGCTCCTCATCATAACGCACGTTCGACGCACCCAGTTCCAAAAGCTCATCCCGCAGCAGACATGCCAAGTCCCTCTGTTTATTGGTAGAAGGTGTCTGCTCCGAATATTTTTCAAGGGATTGCGTATCGATTTTTACATAACGTAGAAAATTTTCAATGACCGTGGAATATGTTTTCTCTGCCATTTTTAGCTGTCCTCCTCTATAATTTTATGATGATGAAAAAAACCAATGAACAGTGTTATGCGTTCATTGGTTTCTCCTTTTTCATTTCCTCTTAATCAATCGTATAAGGCATAAGCGCCAAATGACGCGCACGCTTAATTGCTACGGTAAGCGCTCTCTGATGCTTTGCACAGTTACCTGTGATTCTTCTCGGAAGAATTTTTCCTCTCTCAGATACGTATCTCTTTAGCTTCGCCGTATCCTTGTAATCAATTACATTATCCTTGCCGCAAAATACGCAAACTTTTTTTCTTCTACGAATACCGCCTCTTCTCTTCATCGGAGAATCAGTCTTCTCAGTTTTATTAAAAGCCATGATAAAGCCTCCTATCTCTAAAATCTCAAATCACTCAGAATTTCAAAATTGATGCTGATGCAAAGGAATGATTCCTTAGTTAAACGGCAGTTCCTCGTCGATTCCGTCCGGAATGTTCATAAAACCGTCGCCTGCCGCCATCGGTGCAGCGGGCTGGCTGTTGTTTCCATAATTTCCGTCAAAACCGCCACTGTTATTATTACTGCTGTTTTTGCTTTCAGCGAACTCCTGATCTTCAACAACAACGTCTGTGGTATAAACTTTCACGCCATCCTTATTGGTATAACTGCCTGTCTGAATACGGCCTGTCACGGCAATCTTTGTTCCCTTGCGCAAATACCGCTCTGCAAATTCCCCCGACTTGCCGAACGCAACACAGGAAATAAAATCGGCTGTGTTCTCATCGCCGTTACGGTTAAACCGTCTGTCAACCGCAAGCGTATATCTTGCAATTGCCATCTGATTATCGCCTTGTGTATATCTTACCTCAGGATCTCTTGTCAAGCGTCCCATTAAAATTACTTTATTCATATTTTAAGTTCTCCCACGATACGCAGTTCCTATCTGCGTATTTCTATTCCTCGTCCCGTCTAACGCACAAATATCTCACAACATTCTCATTGAGACGAATTCTTGACTCAACTTCTGCCGGAACACTTGCTTCGCCATCAAACTGAATGAAATAGTAGAAAGCTTCCTTCATCTTACGTACTTCGTAAGCAAGTCTTTTCTTACCCCACTCATCTACGTTTGTGATTGTACCGCCGTGTTTTGTAATCATGTTTTTCACTTTCTCGACGGTAGCTGCTCTGTCATCGTCCTCAAGCTTCGCGCTGACAACAACGGCTAATTCATATTTGTTCATCTTGTTACCTCCTTTTGGTCTCTGGCCTTTCCCTTATCGGAAAAGCAAGGATTTTTTATATATCACGAAAATTTATGATAACATAGCTTGTATAATTTTGCAAGTATTTGGCTTCAAATTTTCGAAATTTTCGAAATTTCGCATTAATTTCCATCTGCCCGCTTTGTCAAACCCTTTGTACTTTTCTCCACCTGGCGTCTGGGAAGCATAATCTGGTGTCCACAGCCTGTGCACTTTAAACGGAAGTCCGCACCGACGCGCAAAATCTCCCACTCAAAACTGCCGCACGGATGTTTTTTCTTTAATTTTACGATATCCCCTACTTCGTATTCCATGACTGCTCCTTCTTTTTCTCATTCACTTTGCCCTGTATCACGTCATACTGCCCATACATCTTCTGCACCTCATTTTCCAGCGTGTAATAGTGTCCGATATACGGGACAAGCAATACCAGAAGCAGCACAATCAGTGCCAGCATCGGCATATACTCCGCAATACAGTAAACCGCAAGCGCAATTGTCACAAGAATTGCAAAAGTCACTGTCACAATTAAATGGATAAAACGCTCATGCTGAAAAAATGACACCTGTGTCAGATGCTCCTGTAAAATCTGTTCCCAGTCCGCATCCTCAGGCGGCTGCGCCAAAAGCATATCCATCCGCCTTCGGTAGCCTACAATTCGTTCCTTCATTCTTAATCGCGCTCCTTTTATGCCAGTTCCTTTTTCTTCTCAAATTTTAATTTGTGAAAAAACCTCACCGATGCTGTCGGTTATCACCAAATCCGCCATGGTATCACGCGCTGTCGGCGTCTTGTTAATCAATACTAGCTTATTGCCGCGGTAATAATCAATCAGCCCCGCCGCAGGGTAAACTGCAAGCGATGTTCCGCCGATAATCAGCATATCCGCCTCGCTGATTGCACGCACCGCGCCGGAAAGCGTATTTTGGTCAAGTCCCTCTTCGTAGAGTACCACGTCCGGCTTAATCCTTCCGCCGCATTCACAGGCAGGCACTCCTGTAGAATTCAAAACAGCGTCAATACCATAGAACCTGTGGCATTTTTCACAGTAATTTCTTAACATGCTGCCGTGGAGCTCAAAAACCGTTTTGCTCCCCGCTGCCTGATGCAGGCCGTCAATATTCTGCGTCACCACCGCCGTCAGCTTTCCGGCTTCTTCAAGCTTTGCAAGCGCAATATGCGCCGCGTTAGGCTTCGCGTCGGTAAACAGCATTTTGTCCCTGTAAAACCGGAAAAATTCGTCCGGTCTTTTCACATAAAAGGTGTGGCTCAAAATCGTTTCGGGCGGATAGTCATACTTCTGATTATAAAGTCCGTCCACACTCCGAAAGTCAGGAATGCCGCTCTCCGTCGAGACGCCCGCGCCTCCGAAAAATACAATCCTGTTACTCTGATCAATCATTTCCTGCAGCTTTTCAATTCCTTCATTCATTTCGCAAAACGCTCCTTTCCACGATAAAAACCTTATTGTTTCCATTTTCTTTTAATATTCTTTATAAGAAATATTTAAATCAACACCTGTCTTGATGCCTGCTACCGTACCCTTTTCCGTATACTGCCAAATTCCGACCTCGTAAGGCATATACATATAATCATCATAAAACGCATACCACTTTTCATAATCATTTAGCCTTGTCATATCAAGCAGCTTTGTGAAGCATTTCACATTTCCGTAAATCATCGGCGTATATCCCGCCGCCTTAATCTTATCGCAAAAAGCAAGTGCAATATCCGTTCGGTCCTTCTGTGAAAGCCCGTTTGCCCTTCCATCACCGTTGACAATCATTTCCACGTCAAACACAACCGGGTAAGACACATCGTAATCCGCAATATTATCGAGCACATAATCCGCTTCCTCAACTGCCTCCTCGACGGTTACCGCCTGTGTAAAGAAATAAACGCCTGTCTTAATTCCCGCTGCACTTGCGCCGCGCATATTCTGGTCAAAAAAATCATCAAGCACAAGCTTCCCCGATTCATATCCACGCAATCCAAGGCGCACAAAAGCGTACTCCACGCCATCCGATGCCACCGCTGGCCAGTCAATGTCACCCTGATATTTTGACACATCAATTCCTTTGTGCGAAACAACCGTGCCGTTTTCTATGTACTGCATTTCCCCGTTATCTGTTTTCACAAAATTTTCTTCCAGGTAAGTATGCTTTTTCACCCCGTCAAGGACAGGTGCAAAAACATACTCATCCTGATCGGCATAAATCAGATTTTCAGGGAAAAACGAACGCAGCATTTTGAGCGGACTGCCGTCCTCTGCCGTTACCAGCTCCTTCATGCGTTCCTTGATAGACGCCTCTAACTCATCTTCCTTGTTTTGCAGCAGCGCGCTGATATCAATGGCGTTTTCACCGTCGCCCATGACTTCGACGTATTCCTTTTCCGTGTCCTCCTTCTGCGCGTCAGGGGCTTCAATACTGTCCGAAACGGCTGGCTTTGCCGACTCCAGCTGCGCAATCCGCGCTTCATACTGTGCGGTAAGCGCATTCCGTTCCTGTTTTTCCTGTACATACCCGACTCCGAACATCGCCGCAAGCGCAGCCGATATTGCAGTTGTCAGCGCAAGCAGCACAATGATAACCGCGCTCCCTGCCCGCCTTTGCTTCCTTTTATTCATTATTTATACCCTTTCCTGTTATTGAATTCCGTAACTATTGAGTACCGTACTTTTTCCTTTTCAGTTTACACTAAAACGCTATACCGCGCAACTACTATAAATTGGCTGACAGTAAAACCGCCGGAAGGATTCCCGGCGGTTTTAAACAAATTATCATTTTTCTTTTCGTAACATTTTAATTCAGCCCGACATCCGCCCAGCTTGAAGCGCCAATATACGGTAATGCAAAGTTTGCATAGGTCGGATCAGCAGTATCCATGTACTTAAACATGTTAAATGATACCTTCGGTGCGCCTCCGGCATCCCTGATACCAACCGCCATGCCGTCATTTGCGACCTCGGAAGCATGATCAATCTGTCTGTGAATGACAATTCCCTCAATGAACGGATTTGAGGCAGCCAGTTTATATCCGTACTGCATTGCCGCTGCCTGAATGTTCTGGTCTGTCGGCAGGGTCGGATTGACTGACGTAAAGCCCATTTCGGAAATCAGAATATGACGTACCGCGCCGCTTGGTGCCAGCAGAAACGGCTGTGCCATATGGTTCGTGACAACCTCCAAATTGGTCGGGTTGACCATCCTTGTATCATCCGAATGTACCACAAGATTCCTCATTCCGGAATATCCGGGCGGTAAGTTCCAAAACTGGCAGTTAAACAGCGGAACCGGGTGCGGATGAATGGACAGTCCCCAGTCAATATTTCCGGTCGCACTGATAGCCTGTGCGAAGTGGTCCAAAACATCCCTTCCCTTATACGCAAGCGTATTGGCATCCGTATGTGTCCAACGCTGGTCAATGTTAATGAATACTCTCGCACCCGCGTTTTGACTCTTGATTGCATTGTAGCAAAGCCGGAACTCTTTTGCATAATATTCCGAGAACTGCTGTTCCCCCATGTCGCCCGCATAATGCCACGGCGAATTATTGTTTATTTCATTACCGATAATCCATGAATGAATGGTTCCATTACTGCCCGCGTATCTGCCTGCAAGAAACGACATCAGCGCTTCTATCTTTTCCGTGCCAGCCTGCTCAGACACGTTCATCGCGTAACAGTTCTTGCCCGGCACACGTCCCAGAGGTGCAATTGTATCTGCTGTTGCAGGGTTGAAGGAACTCTTGATAATCATAATCACGTTGCAGCCTTCGTTTGCAAACTTTTTGCATACAATATCATACTCGGCAACAACGCTGGAATTAAAGCTGTAGTTCTTGCCGTTATAAGTATAATTTGTGCCGCCACCCGCTAAAAACCTGCTGATATCAAGCTCATAGGACGCATAACCCGCACCAAGTGCAGATAAATCACTGCTATACCGCCAGTCCGCCGTTAGACCCTTCTTACTTCTGACCGGATAACCTGTCGCCTTCGTCGCTACTGCCTCCGGATTTGTGATGTATGACTCATTGCTGACCGGAACAAACATGCCGTTTTCCGAAACAGCTACCACAAAGCGTGAATACAGTTTGGAATTTGCCGTGTTAAAATCAAGCGGCGTAGTAAATGTTGCAACTTCTGCTGCCGGTGCTGTCGCGCAATAATTCTGGCGCGCACCAATGCCCTCTTCGTACGGCTTAAGTTCAAATAGATAATACATTCCGTCCGCAGCCTGCGCCGTTGGTCCTGATACCGTCACCGTTACATCTTTGCCCGCGATAACACAATTGTTTACTGTCAATGTCACATTTGCGGCAAATGCCAAAGTCGGAATACATACCGCCAAAAGCATTGCAAGAAAAAATGCCGACACCCACCGTTTTGTCTTTTTAGTCCCCCGTTCTTTTTGCATAAATAGCCTCCATTCTTTCTGAAACAACAAGCTTTTCCAACA
>DKYC01000121.1 GCA_002492295.1 Lachnospiraceae bacterium UBA7110 | reverse complement strand
CCTACAAAGAAGAGCCAGATCTTCTCCACAGCAGCAGATAATCAGACAGCTGTTGATATCCATGTGGTACAAGGTGAGAGACAGTTCGCAAGAGACAACAAGTCATTAGGACAGTTCAGACTGGATGGAATCCCACCAGCAAGAAGAGGTGTTCCACAGATCGAGGTTACCTTTGATATTGACGCAAACGGTATTGTAAATGTATCTGCGAAGGATTTGGGAACAGGCAAGGAGCAGCATATTACCATTACGGCAGGTTCCAATATGTCAGACGAGGATATCGAGAAGGCAGTGAAGGAAGCAGCTGAGTATGAAGCACAGGATAGAAAGCGTAAGGAAGCAATCGACGCGAGAAACGATGCGGATTCGTTTGTATTCCAGACAGAAAAGGCATTGACAGAGGTTGGCGACAAGATTGACGCAAATGAGAAGGCATCGTTAGAGGCTGATTTAAATGACATCAAGTCATTCCTTGAGAGCACAAAGGATACTGAGATGACAGAGGATCAGGTTGCGGAGTTAAAGGGTAAGCAGGAAGCACTGATGTCAAAGGCGCAGAACCTTTTCACAAAGATGTATGAGAACATGCAGGGGGCACAACAGGGTGCAGGACCTGATATGGGCGGTGCAGATATGGGTCAGAGCGCACAGGCAGACACAGGAGCAGCAGACGATGTTGTAGACGGAGATTACAGAGAGGTTTAAAAAACGAAAAGAAAATCTAAGGCATCAAATCGAATAAATTCGATTAAGACGATGCCTAAGATTTTCTAAGTTTCGTTTAAAAGAACGCCAAAGGGAGGCGTTCTTTACGTAGCATAATATACTGGGTATAAAGAAAGGCTATAACTATGGCAGAACAAAAAAGAGATTACTATGAGGTATTGGGCGTCGAACGCGGCGCCGACGATGCCTCAATTAAAAAAGCATACAGACAGCTTGCCAAGAAATATCATCCCGATATGAATCCGGGTGACGCTGAGGCCGAAAAGAAGTTTAAGGAGGCATCAGAGGCATATGCGGTGCTGAGTGATCCTGAAAAGAGACGCCAGTATGACCAGTTTGGCCATGCTGCGTTCGAAGGCGGCGGTGCCGGCGGCTTTGGTGGCTTTGACTTTGGCGGCGCTGATTTTTCTGACATATTTGGAGATATTTTTGGCGACTTTTTCGGAGGCGGCAGCAGCCGCCGTTCGAGCAATGGACCAATGAGAGGCGCGAATCTGCGCACCAGTGTCCGGATTACTTTTTCGGAGGCTGTATTTGGCGTGGAAAAAGAGCTTGACCTGAATCTGAAGGATACCTGTAAGACGTGTAACGGAAGCGGTGCGAAGCCCGGTACTTCACCGGAAACCTGCCATCGCTGCGGCGGGCGAGGTCAGGTAGTGACAAGGCGTCAGACACCGTTTGGCACGATTCAGAATTCGCAGACGTGTCCTGACTGCGGCGGTACAGGAAAGACAATCAGGGATAAGTGTCCTGACTGCGGCGGAAGCGGATATATTTCGGGAAGGAAAAAAATTCAGGTATCAATACCGGCAGGTATCGACAACGGGCAGAGCGTGCGCATCAGGGACAAGGGCGAGCCGGGAGTAAACGGCGGACCGAGAGGAGACTTGCTTGTGGAGGTTGTGGTAGACAGACACCCGATTTTCCAAAGGCAGGATATGAACATATTCTCCACAGTGCCTGTTTCGTTTGCAGTGGCAGCGCTTGGCGGTGAGGTGCTGATTGATACGGTAGACGGCAAGGTTGTCTATGATGTGAAAGCCGGTACGCAAACTGACACGCGTGTCAGATTACGCGGAAAGGGTGTTCCGTCACTTCGAAATAAAGAGGTACGCGGAGACCATTATGTTACGCTTGTAGTGCAGGTTCCGGAGAAGCTCTCAAACGAGGCGAAGGATTTACTGCGCAGATTTGACAGTGAAACGGGAAACAGCCTGGAGGCTGTCAGAAATATGGAGCACAGCGAGCAAAGCGACGAGAAAGATAAAAAGGAAAAAAAACGCAAAGGTTTTTTTAAATAGCATTTTGAACTTCCGTATGGTATGATATTGGTTAAGATATTATATTGTACGGAAGTTTTTTGATTGCTTTTGCAGATACCGGAAGCAGATGCGGCTATTTATTTTTGGGAAAGGGGATAGGTAAATGAAGTGGAAGAAATTTACGATAAAGACAATTACGGATGCGGAAGATATTATTATTAGTACGCTCTATGATATTGGGCTGGAGGGAGCGCAGATTGAGGATAAGGTGCCGTTGACACCATTGGAAAAGGAACAAATGTTTGTTGATATTCTGCCCGACGGACCAGAGGATGATGGGATTGCGTATCTTAGCTTTTTTGTGGAGGACAGTAATGCAAACGGAGTTTGCATGGCAAGCCCTGTTGACACGGAGAAAATGACTGAAAAAATTAATCAGGAACTGGACGCTCTGAGGAACTTTATGGATATAGGCGAGGGCACGATTATGGTGTCGGAAACGGAGGATATTGACTGGATTAATAACTGGAAGCAGTTTTTCCACCAGTTTTATATTGACGATTTGCTTGTGATTCCATCATGGGAGGAAGTAAAACCGGAGGACAGGGATAAGAAGATTCTCCATATCGACCCCGGAACGGCGTTTGGCACAGGAATGCATGAGACGACGCAGCTTTGTATTCGCCAGTTGAAAAAGCATATCACGCCGGAAACGGAGCTGCTTGACGTGGGAACGGGCAGCGGAATTCTTGCGATTATTTCTTTAATGTATGGGATTAAACATGCGGTAGGAACGGATTTGGACCCATGTGCGGTGGAAGCTGTGCGTGAAAATATGAAAGCAAATAATATTAGACCGGAATGTTTTGAAATGATGATTGGCAATATTATTACTGAGCAGTCTGTTCAGGACAGGGTCGGTTATGAAAAATATGACATTGTTGTCGCAAATATTCTCGCTGATGTGTTAGTGCCACTGACACCTGTGATTGTGAACCAGTTAAAGCCGGGCGGTGTTTATATTACTTCCGGCATTATCGACAATAAGGAACAAGTCGTGCGCGATGCAGTCGAACAGGCAGGCCTTGAGGTCATTGACGTGACCTATCAGGGAGAGTGGGTAAATGTGACGGCGCGGAAACGTTAGGGCAGTATTTTTCAATCCGGATTATATGTTTTTATTATACGACGTTTTACCAAGAGCAGCTTGCGCAGTATGAACATGTCAGTCTGGATATTCTTCATACCCGAAACAAAGAAAGGATTGGGCGGGAGCTTATGGCAGATTATGACTTGATTCTTGGTAGAGAATACGGGGAATGGGTTGCGGCGTTTGCGGATTATGAATAAAAGGAGCGTGTTTGTGCTATGGAATGTGCTATTAGGAAATGGAAACTGGGCGATGCGGGTGATTTAGCAGAAATGTTAAATAACAAAAAGATTATGGATAATCTGCGTGACGGCTTGCCGTTTCCATATACGGAAAAGGACGCGGAGGAATATATCACTGCAATGATTGAAGGAATGTTTTTAGGATTGCATATAATATAAATATCAATTAAGAAAGAGGGCATATGTATGAGTGACAGAGAAAAAGTATATCAACTATTAGATACAGTACCGGATTATAAAATTGGTTATGTCGTAGCCTATTTACAAGGAATAACGGATGGGGAAACCCAATCAGGAAACTATTGAGGCTATAGAAGAATTGAAAAATGGTGGAGGCGAAATATTTGAAGGTTCTGCGCATGATTTTTTGCAAATGATGCTGGAGGATTAGGGAATGCCACATAACACCGGATTGGTTACTGATATACCGTCAGAATGGGAAATATTTAGAATTATACAGAACGGGAACACATTCTGATTTATTTAACGAATAAAAGGATGGGGAATTGTACCATGTATCACTTTTTTGTAAACCCAAGTCAAATTTGTGACACGCGTGTCATAATCACAGGGGATGATGTCAACCACATTAAAAACGTAATCCGTCTTAAAGCCGGGGATGAAATCAGTATCAGCAACGGAGAGGACGGCAGGGATTACCGCTGCCAAATAGAGGAAATCATGGAAACGCAGGTTGTTTGCAAGCTGTGTTTTATTAAAGAGGACGGTGTGGAGCTGCCCGCAAAAGTATATCTTTTTCAGGGACTTCCCAAGAATGATAAAATGGAGCTTATCATTCAAAAGACAGTGGAGCTTGGCGTTTATGAGCTGATTCCTGTTGCCATGAAGCGCTGCGTCGTAAAGCTGGACGAAAAAAAGGCGAAATCAAAAATTGCAAGATGGCAGACAATTGCAGAGGCTGCCGCAAAGCAGAGCAAGCGTGCCGTCATACCGCAGGTCAAAGAAGTAATGACCTACAGGCAGGCATTGGAATATGCCAAAGATATGGACGTAAAGCTTGTACCATACGAAATGGAGGACATACTGGATAATGCTTCGGGAATGGCAGGAACGAAAAAGCTTATGGAAAGCCTGCGCGCCGGACAACGCATTGCTGTATTTATCGGACCTGAAGGCGGCTTTGAGCAGGACGAAATTGACGCTGCAATCTCGCTTGGCATGAATCCCGTTACGCTTGGAAAACGCATTCTGCGCACCGAGACCGCAGGCATGACGATTATGGCATGGATGATGTACCAGTTGGAGGGGTAATATGACATTATTTGTATGTTTTTACTAAAAATTGGAGAAAAATATGATAAAATGTTAATATATTACCAAAAATGTTAAAAATATAGGGTTTTCTTTTTGTGAAAAATTTCTTATAATTTTATTAACAAAATAAAAAGGAGGAAAACCCTCTGCGAGTAAAGCAGATATTTTCCTTCGAAAAAAAGGAGGATTTTTTACTATGAAAAAGAAGATATTGTCAATGATGCTTGCATTAACGATGGTAGTTTCTGTAACAGCCTGCGGATTAAAGTCACCTGACACATCATCCACAGGAAGCGGAACACCCGCGGCAGACTCGGGAGCGGCAGCGACCCCGGCACCTGCGGAATCAAAGCCGGCAGACACGGCGGCGCCTGCGGATACGGCAACACCTGCGGCAGAGCCTGAGGTAACACTTGTATATGCGGAAGTAAACCCGCTTGATACGATTGTAGGTCAGACAGCGACAGCATTCGCCGATAAGGTAACAGAGCTTTCTGGCGGAAAGATTAAGATTGACATTCAGGCAAGCGGTGTGCTTGGTTCTGAAAACGACGTTTTGGATACCATGTTAGGCGGCGGCGGTACGATTCAGATGTCCCGTATTTCCGCATTCGCACTGACAAGCTACGGCGGAGAGAAATCAATGCTCCTTTCCCTTCCGTATACATTTGTAAACCGCGAGCACTTCTGGGCATTTGCAACATCGGATTTGGCAAGCGAATTTTTGCTTGAGCCGCATGAGAACGGCAGCGGTGTAAGAGGCTTGTTCTACGGCGAGGAAGGTTTCCGTCATTTCTTTACGACAAAGGAAATCTCTGGTATGGAAGACTTGGCAGGCATGAAGCTTCGTGTTTCCAATGACCCTGTTATGAACGGTCTTGTAGAGTCACTTGGTGCAAACCCGACTGTTGTATCGTTCAACGAGCTTTACTCTGCATTGCAGACAGGCGTTGTTGACGGCGCAGAGCAGCCGATTGCAAACTACAAGTCAAACGCGTTCCCTGAGGTTGCTCCGAACCTGATTTTGGACGGACATACATTGGGCGCAATTCAGGTTATCATTACGGATCAGGCGTGGGATTCCTTAACGGAAGAGCAGCAGAATATCCTTGTTGAGGCTGGAGAGTATGCATCACAGTTCAACAGACAGATTTCTGAAGAGGCAGAGAACGAAGTATTAGAGCAGTTAAAGGCTGACGGTGTTAATGTTGTTGAGGTAAACGACGTTACTCCTTGGCAGGAAGCTGTAAAGGGCGTTATCGAAGAGAATACAAAGGGACAGGAAGAGTTATATCAGAAAATTCTTGATTTAGCAAAGTAAATTGATCGGATGACGTGGGAGAGCGCATTGGACGCACAGTCCATGCGCTCTTGTTCTACAGGAAGGTATTATAAAGATAGGAGGGGTTATATGGCAGCTTTTTTTGAACGGGTTGATAAAATTAAGCCGTTATTTGACATTACATATAAAATCGTTTTATTTGTATGTAAGCTATTACTAATTGCTGACATTCTGATTACAACAATGAGCGTTATCGGCAGATATGTTCCTTTTATTCCTGACCCGGCATGGAGCGAGGAAGTTGTGCTTACTTGTATGGCATATATGGCAGTGTTGTCCGCAGCGCTTGCAATCCGGCGCGGGGCACATATCCGCATGACGGCGTTTGACCGTTATCTGCCTGCAGGATTGCTTCGCTTTTTGGATATTTTGGCGGACATATGTGTTTTGATTTTGGCGGTTGTGATGATTGTCGTTGGGTGGAAATATGCGTCAGGACTTGGTGCGAAGGGTACGTATGTCAGCATGCCGTGGCTTTCAAGGTTCTGGATGTATTTTCCGGTTCCGGTGGCAGGCGTTGCGATGCTGATTTTTGAGCTGGAAACGCTTTATAATCATTTGAAGAATATTGTGTTAAAGGAGGGGGAAGCATGAGTACACAGACAGTAGCAATTTTAGTATTACTGGTTAGCTTTGCGGTAATGATTTTTCTGCGGTTCCCGATTGCGTATGCGGTTGCGCTTTCTTCCCTTTTGTGCTTATTGTATCAGGGACTTCCGTTTACGACAATCTGTCAGCAGATGGTAAAGGGAATAAATTCGTTCAGCTTAATGGCGGTGCCGTTTTTTATCACGATGGGGTGCCTGATGGGAAGCGGCGGTATCTCGGAAAAGCTGATTGCGCTGGCAAACGCCTGCGTCGGCTGGATGACAGGCGGTATGGCGATGGTAAATATCGTGGCGTCGTATTTCTTTGGCGGAATTTCCGGTTCTGCGGCGGCAGATACAGCTTCTCTTGGAAGTATCTTAATCCCGATGATGGTAGATCAGGGATACGACGATGACTTTTCGACAGCGGTTACGATTACGTCCTCATGTGAGGGACTTTTGGTGCCGCCAAGCCACAATATGGTTATTTATGCAATGTCTGCGGGCGGTGTTTCGGTTGGAAGTCTGTTCCTTGCAGGATATATCCCGGGCGCTCTGCTTGCGGTTTCGCTTATGGTCGGTTCATATATTATTTCTAAGCGCAGACATTACCCGAAGGGGGAAAAGTTCAGCTTTAAGAATTTAATTAAACAGCTTGGCATTTCGTTTTGGGCATTGGCAGCGGTTATTATTGTTGTTGTCGGCGTTGTCGGCGGTTGGTTTACAGCGACGGAGTCTGCGGCGGTTGCGGTTATTTACAGTCTGCTTGTGAGCGTGTATATTTATAAGGGATTGAACTGGAAGGGCGTTTGGAAGGTACTGGAAAACTGTATTGATACATTGTCGATTGTATTGATTTTGATTTCCACATCAAGTATTTTCGGTTACTGTCTGACAACGCTGCATGTGCCGGTTCTTGCGTCAGAGGCAATTGTTGGTCTGACGGATAATCCTGTGTTGATTGCGCTGCTGTTGAATTTGATTTTACTTGTACTGGGCTGCATTATGGATATGGCGCCGATTATTCTGATTGCAACGCCGATTTTACTTCCGATTGCAACTTCGATTGGCATTAATCCGATTCAGTTTGGTATTATGGTCATTTTAAACTGTGGTATCGGTCTGTTGACACCGCCTGTAGGTTCCGTATTGTTTATTGGTTCGGCGGTTGCGAAAGTGAAGATGGAGAAGGTTGTCAAGGCGACGCTTCCGTTTTACGTATGTATGATTGCGGTGCTTCTGCTGTTGACATTCTTCCCGCAGATTACGATGTTCCTTCCGAATTTGTTCGGTTAAGGTTTTTACGAAAAGATTTGTTAGTGTATATGAGAGGGGAAAAATTGCGTTATGCGTTACCAATATGAAAGTAAAGTGAGACCGCTTGATTTTTGGGCATTATCCATGTTTCGCACATATCACTCGCTTGTGGGGGTGTGCAATATTGTGTTCGGTATCGCAATGATTCTCCTGACGCTGCGGTTTTGGAATCAGGCAAGTGATGCGGTGCAGGCGCTGCTCTTCCTTGCCTGTCTTCTGATACCGGTGATTCAGCCTTTGGGCGTTTATTTAAAGGCAAAGGCGCAGGTATCCCTTATCCCAAAGGGAACAATGCTTGTCTTTTCGGAGGACGGCATTCATGTGACGCTTGGACAGCAGCAGGAGCATATTCGCTGGGACAAGGTCAAAGGTGTGCGTAGGGAAGCGAATATGGTGATTGTTTATACAGATGTCAATCACGGATACATGCTGACGAACCGCGTGCTTGGCAAGGAAAAAGATGTGTTTTTCCGATTTGTGGAGGAGCATACCGCCGCTAATACAGGAACTTCTAGAGCATCTAAAAAAAGAAAAAAGTGTGAAAAATAAATTTTTCACACGGCAAATTTGTGCTTACGCCCAAATTCGCAGACAATGAAAGGAGTAGCGTTATCTTCATGAAACAACGCCTGAAAGGGGTATGGAAATCCTTAAAAATCAAGCAGAAAATAAAATTTTTTACGACGATTGTTTTTTTATTGATTTTGTTATCCATTTTTCTGGCGATTTGGACTGTGAAATACTCGTTATTTGACTTCTCCGTGATTCTGACCGGAAATTCGGTTGCGAGTGATTTTGTGCAGTGCATGGAGGAAGAATCCCAGTTGTTTGAAACCTGTGTCAAGACTGGAAAAGAGGAAGCCCGCACAGAGCTTAGGCATGCCATTGTGCGCACGCAGAAAGCTGTGGAGCAGCTCCCGTATGATTACGAAAAAACGGGGGAGGTCTGCTTTGCCAAGACATGGTCAATTTTAAACATGTATCAGGTATACTGTGAAAAGCGCGATCATGTTTTGAGCGGAGGCGAAAAAACGGCAGAATATATTGCAAGCCTGTATGAGGTTTACGACATGCAAGGGTACTTGCAGAGCTATTCAAAACAGTTAATGCGTGATACATTGGAGTATGGCGTGAGCCGTTACGCGGGAAAGCTTCGGATGATTATGGTGGTTCCCATGCTGCTGATTTTGTTTGAGCTGTTTTTTTTCTATAGTACGCACAAGCTCTCGGAGCTTTTGAACAGTTCGATTGTATCTCCTGTCATGGAGCTGGCGGAGGCGTCGCGCAAGATTGCCGAGAATGATTTTTATATTGACGACATTAAGACACAGAGCGAAGATGAACTTGGCGAACTGGTGGTTGCTTTTAACAAAATGAAATATGCGACAGGCGAGTACATTATGGCACTTGAGGAGCGGCGCAGGGCAATGGATTTGTACCATGCGGAGGAGCTTGAAAAGATTGCGATTGCCGCCCGCTTGGACGCGATGGAGCTTGATTTATTAAAAAGTCAGATTAATCCGCATTTTTTGTTCAATTCGCTGAATGTAATCAGCGGTATGGCGGATTTGGAGGGGGCGCAGACGACGGAGAAAATGATACAGTCGCTGAGCTTCTTGTTTCGTTATAATTTGAAAACGCCTGAAAAGAAGGTATCTTTGGCGCGGGAGCTGAAGGTGGTCAGAGACTATATGTTTTTGCAGGAAATGCGCTTTGGCGGCAGGATTACGTACAGCATTGACTGTCAGGCAAATGCGCAGCTTGTGCTCATTCCGACATTTACGTTTCAGCCGCTTGTCGAAAATGCAATTATCCACGGTCTTGCGTCAAAGGAAGAGGGTGGGAAGATTTTTATCCGTATTCGGGAGAGATACGGAAAAATTTGTATTGTTGTGGCAGATAACGGGATTGGAATGGGTTTGGAAGCGCTGCGGCGGCTGCGCCGGGAGCTACGTGAGGAAGAGACGGGCAGGACGGAGCGCACGAGTATCGGGCTTTCCAATATCTATAAGCGCATTCATATGATGTATCAGTGCGGAACGATGCAGATACACAGTAAATTTGGAGTTGGAACAATTGTTCGGATTTGGATAGAGGATGAGAGGCAAAGGGTGGAACATGACGGAAAATGAGGTGTGCCGTATTCTGATTGCGGATGATGAACCAATTGAGCGGATGGTAATTGGCAAGACGATACGCAGTTATTTTGGGGATGAGGTTGCGCTGTTTGAGGCGGAGAACGGGCGCGAGGCGATTGCGCTGTTTCGGGAGCATGATTGTCAGGTCGCAGTGCTGGATATTTCCATGCCGGGGATTAACGGCTTGGAGGCTGCGGAGGAAATCCGTAGGGAAAATCAGACGTGCAGCATTATTTTTTTGACGGCGTATGACGAGTTTGAGTTTGCAAAACGGGCAATCCGGGTGCGTGCTTTGGATTATCTGTTAAAGCCGAGCGCAAAGGAGGACTTGATTGCTGTTTTAGAGGAAGCGGTTTGGCTAAGCCGGGGGTGCACGCAGGAGAAGGATTTTTCCGTGCGGAATGCATTGCAGTCAAAAGAGATGCAGGAAAAGGACGAAAAGCCGGATTCCATGAAAAATCAGGCGCTCGCAGAGCACATCCGGGTGTATCTTGAAACGCACTATATGGAGGATATTTCTTTGCAGGACGCCGCGGAGCAGCTTCATTATTCCGATGCATATTTCTGCAGATTTTTTAAGCAGAATTTTGACAAGAGCTTTATTATGTATCTGTCGGAGCTTCGGATTGAGAAAGCAAAGGAGCTGCTGGCGGATATTACGGTCAATATCAAGGAAATTGGACAGAAGGTCGGGTATCGGGATTCGAGTTATTTTACGAAGGTCTTTAAGCGGATTACAGGCGTTACGCCAAGCGAGTACCGGTATCAAAAGGCATAAGTGTGAGGTTGGAAATGAAAGCACAAAATCGCAGCAGATTGATAGTGTATGGGTGTTTGGCAATTGTGTCAGTGCTTTTGCTGGCGGCAGGTCTGTTTCTTTTGGGCAGGAAAAGAGCGGTTGTGCCGGAATATGTTTTTTCCTATGCAGAAAATCAGACACAGGATTATCCTACGACGATGGGCGGCGTGCGGTTTGCCGCATTGGTGGAGGAGCGCACACAGGGGCGCATTCGCATACAGGTCCATGCGGAAGGGGAATTTGGCTCGGAGGCGGAGGTTATCCGGCAAATGCGGTACGGCGGCATTGATTTTGCACGGATTTCACTGGCGCAAGTTGCGGACAATATCCCGGAAATGAAGGTGCTGCAGCTTCCGTACCTGTATGAGGATGCAGACCATATGTGGCGTGTTTTGGACGGTGAAATCGGGGAGCGGTTTTTGCAGTATCCGAAGCAGTATGATTTAATCGGACTTTCGTGGTATGACGCGGGTGCGCGCAATATTTACTGTGCAACGAAGCCTGTGCGGACGTTAGAGGACATGCAGGGAATGCATATCCGCATACAGGAGTCGGAAATGATGTCGGAGATGATTACTGCGTTAGGTGCGGTACCCGTGAAAATACCATATAACCAAGTGTATGCCGCGTTGGAGCGCAGTCAGGTTGACGGCGCGGAAAACAACTGGTCGTCTTACGAGACAATGCAGCATTACGAGGTGGCAAAATACTATACGGTTGATGAGCATATCCGTATTCCTGAAATGCAGATTTGTGCAAAACATACATGGGAGCAGCTTTCGGAAGAGGACAGGGCAGTTATTTTGGAGTGTGCGAAGGAGTCGGCGCTTTACGAAAGGGAGCTTTGGACGGAGCACGAACGTAAGGCACGAAAGACGGCACTTGAAAATCAGGTGGAGGAGATTGTGCTCTCCGCAGAGGAAAAGAAGAAGTTTCAGTCGGCAATGGCGCCAATTTATGAGCGGTATGAGGCGGATTACGGTGAGGATATCGCGCAAATCCGTGCGCTGGGGGCGGAAAAATAGAATAGAAAAAGCATAATAAAAAGGCATTATGGAAAGGAAATGAGGATAATGAGTTATTTAAAGACGGCAGAGGAGAAAAAGCAATTGTGCTTTACGTATCTTGCTTTTATGTTAAACGGTGTGCTGGCACTGTCAATCGGTTCGCTTTTGCCGTTTATTCGAGAGGCAAAGGGGTTAAACTATGCATTTGCGGGGCTGATTGTCAGTCTGCATTCGGTGGGGAATCTGGCTTCGAGCTTTGCGTCGGGGACGCTTGCCGTGTTTTTGGGGAGGAAAAAAAGCATTTTGCTGTTTAATGCCTGCTATGCGATTGCGTATGTGATGATTTTGTATGGAAACGGCAATCTGATGCTGGCGCTTGCGTTTCTGATGACGGGACTGGCAAGAGGGGCATCGAGCAATTTTGGAAATTACACGGTCAACAGTATTGCGCCGGGACGGGCAGGATTTCTGAATGCGCTGCACGCCATGTTTTCGATTGGTGCGTTTTCATTCCCGATTCTGCTGACACTGCTGACGCGCACAAATGCGGAAGGCTGGGTATATGCGTGCTATTTTATGATTGCGATGGGCGTACTGAGCTGGATTTTGTACTTTTTGGTTCCGATTTCGGAGTCTGAGGTCAAAACGAGTGAGAAGAAAAATGACACAGGTGTCGGTTTTTTCAGGGAGCCGCTGTTTTACCTTTGTACGTTTACACTGTTCTTTTATCTGTGTGCGGAACAGGGTGTTATCGGCTGGCTGATTACGTATTTTGTAGATACGGGTCTTTTGAGCGACGCGTTGTCGCAGCTTATGGCGAGTGTCCTGTGGGTAATGATTTTGGCAGGCAGGCTGACGGTTGCCGCACTGTCGGGGAAAGTGAAAAAGGAAAAGCTGTTGCTTGTGATGGGCTTTGGATTTGTGGGATTTTTCTTTTGGCTGCTTTTTTCAAAGAGCACAGTGCCGATTGTAATCGGGATTATGGGCTTTGGGTACAGTATGGCGGGAATTTACCCGACAACCGTGTCGTTTTGCGGTGGACTGATACAGAAGTATTCAATGGCATGGAGCTTTATTCTGACGCTGGCAAGCCTGGGCTCTATTTTAATGCCGATGATTATCGGACGCATCGCAGAGAATGTCGGGATTGCGTATGGAATGAGTTCAATTGTCGTGGTGGTGCTGATTGATTTGGCGTTGATTATGGCGTTGAATTTTTACATCAGGCGGCATCAGGAGGCGCTTACGGAATAAAAGAGACAGACGGTTAATGAAATGGTTTCAATTGGAAAAAATTAAATGCAACTAAGAAAGGAGCATGTTTTTATGGAAATGACATTACGGTGGTACGGGAGCAAATCGGATTCGGTGACGCTGGAGCAAATTCGGCAGATTCCGGGGGTAAAGGGCGTGATTACGACGCTTTATGAAACAGCACCCGGCGACGAGTGGAGCTTGGAGGACATCCGTGCGTTGAAAGCGGAGGTAGAGGCAGGCGGACTGCATATTGCCGGTATTGAGAGCGTGAATATCCATGACGCGATTAAGATTGGATTAAAGGAGCGCGACAAGTATATTGACAATTATATCAAGACCTTGGAAAAGCTTGGACAGGAAGACATTCACATGGTCTGCTACAACTTTATGCCGGTGTTTGACTGGACGAGAACGGAGCTTGCAAGAAAGCGTCCCGATGGTTCGACAGTTTTGGCATATCATCAGGAA
This sequence comes from Lachnospiraceae bacterium UBA7110, assembly GCA_002492295.1. GTDB lineage: Bacteria > Bacillota > Clostridia > Lachnospirales > Lachnospiraceae > COE1. The sequence goes on along the minus strand of DKYC01000121.1, from coordinate 17,203 downwards.
ACGGTTGATAATTTAGACCCGGAGAAAATGTTTGAATCAATTTCGGGCGATACAAACGGCTACGTTATGCCGGGGTGGGAGCCGGAGCGCATGGAGCGGATTAAGGAGCTGTTTGGGTTATATAAGGACGTGGATGAGGAAAAGCTGTTTGCGAATCTGCAGTATTTTTTGGAGGCGATTATGCCGGTTTGCGACAAGTATGACATTAATATGGCGATTCATCCGGACGACCCGGCGTGGAGCGTTTTCGGACTGCCGCGTATTATCACGAACCTGCCGAATATTCAACGCATGATGAAGATGGTAGACAATCCGCATAACGGCGTTACATTCTGCTCAGGCTCTTACGGGACGAATCCTGATAATGACTTGCCGGGAATGATTCGGGCGCTTGAGGGACGCGTGCATTTCGCGCATGTGCGGAATCTGCAGCACAATTATCCGGGCGATTTCGAGGAAGCGGCGCATTTGTCGTCGGACGGCAGCTTTGATATGTATGAGATTATGAAGGCGCTGTATGATATCGGATTTGAAGGACCGATTCGTCCTGACCACGGGCGTATGATTTGGGGTGAGGTGGCAATGCCGGGTTATGGTTTGTATGACAGGGCGTTAGGTGCGACTTACCTGAATGGTTTGTGGGAAGCCATTACGAAAAGTAATCCTAAGTAAGTAAATCGAATATAGGACAATTCGATTAAGACACTGACTAAGGATTACTACGGTTCGCAGGCGAACCTATTCGTAATGATATAGCAATTTGAAATGGAAAGGAGCAGGAGGATGAGATTAGATAAAACAGGATTACAGGAGCGCGAGGCGTGGAAGGCTTTGGGATATCATGTGCCTGCGTATGACAGGGAACGGCTGACTGAGAATACAAAGAAAAATCCCGAGTGGATTCATTTTGGCGCGGGCAATATTTTCCGTGCATATCAGGCGAACCTGATGCAGCAGCTTATGGAAGAGGGAAAGAGCGAAACCGGACTGATTGTGGCGGAAGGCTTTGACTATGAGATTATTGAAAAGATGTACCATCCGCATGATGATTACAGTATTTTGGTTACGTTAAAGGGTAACGGAGAAGTCGAAAAAACGGTGATTGGCAGTATCGTAGAGTCCCTGATTTTGGACAGTGAAAACGACAAAGAGTTTTCCCGCCTGAAAGAGATTTTTGCCGCGCCGTCGCTTAAAATGGCAAGCTTTACGATTACAGAAAAAGGCTATAGCCTTGTGGACGGCAAGGGCGAAGTGCTGCCTGCGATTGCACGGGATTTGGAGAACGGACCTGCAAAACCGGAGAGCTATTTGGGCAAGGTCTGTGCGCTTGTGTATGAGCGTTATCAGAGCGGACAGCTCCCGCTTGCGCTGGTAAGTATGGATAACTGTTCGCACAATGGTGATAAGCTGAAACAGGCAGTGACGGCATTTGCGGAAGGCTGGGTAAAAGCAGGCACGGCGGAGACAGGCTTTTTGGATTATGTGAATGATGCATCAAAACTGTCGTTTCCTTGGAGCATGATTGACAAGATTACGCCGCGTCCCGACCCGAAGGTTGAGGCAATTTTGGAGGCGGATAATATTGAAGGACTGGAGAAAGCAGTCACAAGCAAAAATACGTGGGTAGCGCCGTTTGTGAATGCGGAGGAGTGCCAGTATCTTGTGATTGAGGACGCGTTTCCGAATGGCAGACCTGCATTGGAGGAGACAGGCGTGATGTTTACCACGCGCGAAACGGTGGATAAGGTGGAGAAAATGAAAGTGTGTACCTGCCTGAATCCACTGCACACGACGCTCGCGGTGTTTGGCTGTCTGCTTGGATATGAGCTGATTTCCGAGGAAATGAAAAATCCGGCGCTGAAAAAGCTGGTGGAGCGTATCGGGTATCAGGAAGGGTTACCGGTAGTGGTAAATCCGCAGATTTTGGAGCCAAAGCAGTTCATCGACGAGGTACTGCAAAAGCGTATTCCCAATCCGTTCATGCCGGATACGCCGCAGCGTATTGCGACGGATACTTCACAGAAACTGTCAATTCGTTTTGGCGAAACGATTAAGGCGTATATGGCGTCAGAGGATTTGGATGTCAATGCGTTGGAAGGTATTCCGATGGTATTTGCCGGCTGGCTGCGGTATCTGATGGGTGTGGATGACAACGGCAATACGTTTACGCCGAGTCCTGATCCGCTGTTGGAGACATTAATGCCGCTGCTTGCGGATGTAAAGCTTGGCGAGGCTTGTGATGTAAAAACAGTGATAGCGCCGATTTTGAAACGGGAGGATATCTTTGGCGTAGATTTGACGCAGAACGTGCTGGGCGAAAAGGTGACGGCGCTGTTTGGCGAAATGATACAAGGCGTCGGCGCAGTTGCAAAAGTGCTGGAACGGGTATGATGAGTGAACCGGTGGTAAGTGAAAGATTTGATGTTGATGATATTCGAAAGATTCGGGAATATAATTCATTGAGGCATCTTCAGATGACACCGGAGGAAATTATTGCAGATACAAAAAAGGGGGCTGAAAGAATTAGGAAGATGCTTCAGGAACGTAAATGCATAAAAGCATAATTTAAAAAATTGGATATTGAAATGAATTAGGGCGGCCGGTATATCACTGAAAAAAGATATAGCGGGCGCTCTTAATTTTTTTCTTTTGTGTGCACAGGAAGAATGCCCCTGAAAGTGTCGGTGGTTTATGCGCCGCCGCATTATCCGTCAGGAACGGTTCACCGCACAAAGGAAGAAGCGGAGAATGCGTATTAATCACGGCCTTTGCCCCTATGTTCTCCGGGCGCATATCAAAGCGGGATATCGGATAATGAAGGTGGGATAGTAACGTTGGAATAGAGGGGAACTTTTTATTTATTATATTTCATTTCTATGCGGGTAACAATGTATATTTGATTGCTGCTCCCAAAGCAATCCTGTCTGTGGAAAATCATCCATTGTCGTATCATCTCTCTAAAAACCAGTCTTTTGTTTTTCTGTAGTTTATGCTAAAATTATTTCAAAAGAAGAAAGAAAAGAGCGCATTTATAAGCAGTAATTTTGGGGATATTGAGAGGAAAGTGCAGTGAAAGAAGAATGTTTCATATGCGGCGCACCGCTTGCTTATCTGGAAACAGATGAGATGATGGAGTGTGCAGTATGCCATAAAAAAGAAAACAGCAAGACCAGATGTTTAAACGGGCATTATGTCTGTAACGAGTGTCATACAAAAGGGATGGATTCCATGATTGGATTGTGTTTGAAGGAAACATCGAAAAATCCGGTTGAAATCATAAAAAAGCTTATGAATCAACCTTTTTGTCATATGCATGGGCCGGAACACCATGTCATGGTCGGGGCTGCACTGCTGACCGCATACAAAAACGCCGGAGGGGATATCGGGCTGCATCAGGCTTTGGCTGAAATGATGAACAGGGGCAAGAGCGTGCCGGGCGGGGCGTGCGGATTTTGGGGCGCCTGCGGAGCAGGTATCAGTACAGGGATGTTTGTGTCGATTATCTCAAATTCTACGCCGCTGGCTGTTGAGCCTTTTGGCCTGTCCCACTTAATGACATCAAAAGCCTTGGAACAGATAGGGATGGTTGGCGGTCCGCGCTGCTGCAAGAGAGACTCGTTTCTTTCCATCCTTGCGGCAGTTGATTTTGTTCAGCAGCATTTTCAGGTCAGTATGGAAAAATCAGAAGTTGTATGCGGCTTTGCAGCGCAAAATAATCAGTGTATTGGGAAGCGCTGCCCATTTTCAAAGTGATTGGTTTATGGAAAATCAGAATGTCAAATGGCACAGGGTGCCGGAAAGGAGCGTGTGAGGATGAAGAGATTGTTTTGTTATGCGGATACCGGAAAAGAACCGGAGGCAGGCGGGCTGGATTGCCGCAGCCGTCTTTTTGGTAACCTATATTCCCTTGATGGCGAAATTCTTTTTCGTTGTAAGAGAGGGGGAAGAGAATGGTGACAGTACTTGGTAAAAAGTGAGCAGGGGATTGCTGTCAGAAAATTCAGAAAAAACTATACAAAATAACGGAAAACACTGTGCAAAACGACAGTATTGAGAAAAAATGCCAGAAACCGCTTGAAATATCCTGAAAATAGTGTTATTCTACAATTACAAAGAAGGCAGAGAAAAGCATAAAAGATACCATTCATCTTTCAGCTTTATCCTATATATTTTCGGAAACCGTAAACAATAGCGATAAAGGGTATGCTTAGGAAAGGAGATGAGTCCATTGGATGGCACGCAAACCTTAATCTGATGAAAATGAAAATCCTTAACGAATATGAGAATGAGAGAATGTGTATTTAAGAGGATTGTACACATAGAAGAAGATTAAGAGAATGTTTCAGAGAGAGTAGTCGGATGAAAGGAACACAAAGAGGACGCAATAACCGGTAGGAAAGAGAGTACCATAAAAAATCGGCAAATAAAGAAAGAATGGTACAAAGAAGAAGAAAAAAGAGAAGAAAAGAGCCGAGAAAGAGGAAAAAAATTGGATATTGAAATGAATTAGGGCGGCCGGTATATCACTGAAAAGGGATATAGCGGTCGCTCTTAATGTCTTTGACGCTGTGACAGAGAAACGGATTGGGGGATTAGATGTACAGGATTTTGATTGTGGAGGATGATGAAATGATTGCAGGCAGCGTGAAACGCCATTTGGAGCGTTGGGATTATGAAGTTGCCTGCGTGACGGATTTTTCGAATATTATGCCGGAATATGCAAGCGCGGCGCCGCATCTTGTGCTGATGGATATTAAACTGCCATTTTATAACGGGTACCATTGGTGCAGCGAAATTCGGAAGGTTTCGAAGGTGCCGATTATCTTTTTATCCTCAGCGGCAGATAATATGAATATTGTTATGGCGGTAAACATGGGCGGCGACGATTTCATTGCGAAGCCGTTTGACTTGGATGTTCTGACAGTGAAGATACAGGCGATGCTGCGCAGAAGTTATGACTTTGTGAGCCAGAGTGTTGTTTTGGAGCATAGGGGAGCAATGCTGAATTTGACGGAAGCGACGCTTGTGAGCGGCGGCGGAAAGCTGGAGCTTACGAGGAATGAGCTTCGGATTTTACAGGTGCTTATGGAAAATAAGGAGAAGGTGGTCTCAAGGGATACGCTGATGACGAAGCTTTGGGAGAGTGACAGCTATGTAGATGAAAATACGCTGTCGGTGAACGTGAACCGCCTGCGCAAAAGGCTTGAGAGTGTAGGACTTGCGGATTTCATACAAACAAAGAAAGGAATCGGATACAGGGTTGGATAAGATGCGGATAAACTACTTGAAACGGTATATCGGGGAATGCAAGGGATGGCTTGCGGTTATTTTGTGCATTGCAGTAATAATGGCAGTGACGATGTTTTTTAACGGAGTACCGGCAGCGGAGATTGTCTACGGATTGGCTTTGTGTACGTTTGTGACACTTGTGTCAGTGTTTGTGGGGTATGGAAGGCATTGGGAAAGTCTCTGTAAGCTGGAGCAGATGCGGGAGAATATCACGGTGTTGTCGGGTGAAATGAAGATGCCGGAGTATTTGTATGAGGAGCAGTATCAGGATTGCATCAGAGCGCTCGCGCAGGAAAAGGACAGGCTGCGCAATGAGATGCGAAACCGGCAGCAGAATATGTCGACGTATTATTCAATGTGGGTGCATCAGATTAAGACACCGATTGCAGCCTTAAAGCTGTTGATTGATGAGGATTTGGAGACCTATTTTGACAAAGCACAGGAAACGGAAGAAAATGACACTTGTGTCATAAAGGAGCAGCAAAAGCAGCAGGAGCTTTTTCGGATTGAGCAGTATGCGGACATGGCACTGCAGTATACGCGTCTTGGCGCGGAGTCAAATGACTTTGTGCTTGAGCAGGTGGTGTTAGATGAGGTGATTAAACATTCTGTCCGTAAGTATGCAAAACAGTTTATCCATAAAAAGCTGCAGTTATGTTATGAACCGCGGGAGATTCGCGCAGTGACGGATAGAAAATGGCTGGGGTTTGTCGTGGACCAGTTATTGTCGAATGCGGTTAAGTATACGAAAACGGGAGGCGTAACCGTTCAGGTAGGATATACAGGGACGGAATTGAAACCGAACGGAGGATATGACGATGCGAAATATGCTTTTATTATAATAGAAGATACCGGAATCGGAATTCGTGCAGAGGACCTTCCGCGTGTTTGTGAAATGGGCTATACGGGTTATAATGGACATGCGGACCGGTATTCGACAGGAATTGGGCTTTATCTGTGCAAATCAATATTGGACAAGCTTGGGCACAGACTTTTGGTGACATCAACAGAGGGTGTGGGAACGCGGGTTGAGATTTTGATTGCGGATTCCTGAAAATTATTGTAAGGTTAAAGCAAGATGTATATAATAAAATTATCGGAAGCAGTTGCTGGAGCCGATAAAAGGCATGGTTTTTGCGCCGTGCATCTGATTACAGGGTTGGCGGAATATAGCAGGAAAGAAGTACGAAAAGGTAAGGAGGAGATTGCGATGACAATGACAAAAGTAGAAATCGATGTGCCCGAGGAAATCGTGCCATATACAGTATTGAAGGACCAGGAAGCGCAGATAACGCGAAACGCAATGCTGTTGTATCCTTATATCAAAAACGGCGTAATGTCTCATGGAAAGGCGGCGGAAATGCTGGGACTTCGCAAGGCGGAACTAATTACACTGTATGGAAAATTAGGACTGCCATATTTTGACGAAACGGAAGAAGAATTTGAAGAGGATTTGGCAGTCTTAAAGAAATTTAGGGGTGAGACGATATGATTGTCGTTTCAGACACGACGCCGATTATCTCACTGATGAAGGCAGGGCAGTTGGTGATTTTGCAGAAGCTGTTCGAGGTTGTTTATATCCCGAAGGCGGTATTTTCTGAATTGACAAAGAACAGTGCATATAAGGAAGAGACAAAGGCGATACAGGCTTGCGGCTTCCTTCTTGTGGAGGAAGTGGAAAATGGAAAATCTGTTATTATTTTGCGAAAGCTTATGGGACTGGATGCAGGTGAGAGCGAAGCAATTATATTAGCGGATGAAAAACAGTCGGATGTACTGCTGATGGACGAGCATAAGGGAAGGCAGGCTGCCAAAGGGTTGGGAATAACGATTACTGGTACGATTGGAATTTTGGCGCAGGCGTTTGACGAGGGACTCATGACACAAAAGGATGTAGAGGCGTGTATTGGGAAATTCAAGGAAAATCATATACGGATTAGTGAGAAACTGTATCAGATTTTGCAAGAACATATGAATAAGGCTGAGAATAAGTCTAATCTTAACAGTTTCTTACATAGATGTAAGATATAAAAGGAAAATGTAAGCTAAAGAAATGGCTTGCATTTTCCTTTTTTGTTATACTCATACTATAACGTTGGGAAAAAATTTGAGAGAGGGTAATGAGAATGTCGATTTTAGAAGTTAAAAATATCAGCAAAATATACACAACGCGTTTTGGCAGCACAAAGGTGCAGGCGCTTTCCAATATGAACTTTACCGTCGAAGAGGGCGAGTATGTGGCAATTATGGGAGAGTCCGGCTCGGGGAAGACGACGCTGTTAAATATTCTGGCGTCGCTAGATAAGCCGACAGGCGGAGAGGTATTGCTCAATGATAAAAATATAACATTAATTCGGGAAAAGGAGTTATCGGCTTTTCGGCGTGATAATCTTGGGTTTGTCTTTCAGGATTTTAACTTGCTGGACAACTTCTCCCTAAAGGACAATATTCTGCTTCCGCTGGTACTTCAGAAAAAAACTGTTTCGGAAATGGAGGCGCGTTTGAAGCCGATTGCGGAGCGGCTTGGGATTGCCGAGTTACTGGAAAAATATCCGTACGAGGTTTCGGGCGGACAAAAGCAGCGGACGGCAATCGCGCGTGCGATTATTACAAATCCGCAGTTGATTCTTGCGGACGAACCGACGGGGGCTCTTGATTCGAAGGCATCAGCGGGACTATTAAAGGTATTTCGTGAGATTAACGACGATGGACAGACAATCCTTATGGTGACGCACAGCTTGAATGCGGCAAGCCATGCAAACCGTGTCCTGTTTATCAAGGACGGCGAAGTGTTCCACCAGTTGTACCGTGGAAATTTAACAAATGAGCAGCTTTACGTCAAGATATCGGACACGCTTACAGTGTTGTCAAAAAACTAAGAAAATCTAAGACGCTAAAAGACAGCGCCTAAGATTTACTAAGTTTTTCAAAGAATGCCAAGGGCAGGCATTCTTCCTAAAAAATCTAAGGAGTAAAAGAACATGAATACTTTATATTGCAGACTTGCCATGACAAATCTGAAAAACAACAGGCAGTTCTATCTGCCGTATATACTGGTGGGAATCGTATCTGCTGCAATGTTTTACATTATGCGTGCTATTCAGGGAAATGAAGGCATTGATACGATGCGCGGCTCCGCGACGCTTGAAATTGTACTCACTTTAGGCCTCGTGATTGTCGGTATCTGCGCCTGCATTTTTCTGTTTTACACAAACAGTTTTGTCATGAAACGGCGCAGGAAAGAGCTTGGCGTTTACAATATTCTCGGCATGGAAAAAAAGCATATTGCAAAGGTGATGGCGTGGGAGGCAGTGATATTATACGGATTTTCCGTTTGCGGCGGACTTGTATTTGGCATCGCATTTCATAAACTGGCTGCAATGCTTTTGTATAAAATGACAGGACTGTCAGAAAAAATTCCGTTCTCTGTTTCCGGCTGGGGATGCTTTCAAACAGCAGAGCTTTTTGGAATTGTGTATGTTTTGATGCTTTTGTACAACTTCCTTCAAGTAAAGCTTGCAAATCCGATTGCGCTTTTGCACAGCAGCAATGCGGGGGAGCGTGAGCCAAAAGCAAATTGGATATCGGCGGGACTGGGTTTGGCGTGTATCCTGACAGGGTACTATCTTGCCGTTACCGTCCATGGCGTTTTGGAAGCGGTTAATATGTTTTTTGCGGCAGTTATTCTCGTAATTATCGGAACATATGCACTTTTTATGTCGGTGAGCATTGCTGCTTTAAAACTGCTTAAGAAAAATAAAAAGTATTACTATCAGACAACACATTTTATAACGGTTTCGGGAATGCTTTACCGCATGAAACGCAACGCGGTCGGACTTGCAAGCATTTGCATCCTTTCGACAATGGTGCTGGTGATGGTGTCAACAACAATGAGCTTGTATGTGGGTATGGAAGACTTTTTACAAGAAGAGTTTGAAACAGAGGTCAGCGTGTCGCTTTATTTAAAAAATATTCCTGATGATGCAGAGCGGGAATATTTATTGGCTCAGATAGAAGAAGTCGCGCAGCAGCAGAATAGAAAAATGACACAAGTGTCAGAATATGTGGATGCTCCGTTTATAACGTATAATGAAGAAAATAATGTGAAACACTTTGACAAAAGTGATGGCTCATATGATTACGCAGATTGCAGTATTCTTTATGTAATGACGAAAAGGGACTATGAATCCTATACAGGAAAGACGATTCGCGAAATTGCACAAGGAAATGTGATGATTGCATCATTGACGGGGTTTGAATGGGAAACCATAAACATATTTGGAAAAGAATATCCTGTTTTGGAGAAAGTGGATTTTCCCGGCGGTTCTCCGGATAAGCAGGTAACAGAGTCTTTGGGTAACAGATATGTGATATATGTAATTGTTGCAGACGACGGCCAGTTGGACGAAATTCGGACAGGAACCGCGGTTCAGTATCATTTTAACATAGAAATCGACGGAACGCAGGCAGAGCGAAAGGCATTTGCATCTGCACTGAAAGAAATGTTAGTCTCTTGCGGGGAGCAGTTAGGATTTGACACGATTATAAGTACCTCAAGGGCAGAACAGAAAGAAATTTATATGGAACAGAACGGCGGATTTTTGTTCCTTGGTCTGTTTCTTGGCAGCATGTTTTTGATGATAACAGTGCTGATTATCTATTATAAGCAAATTTCGGAAGGCTTTGAGGACAGGGAACGCTTTGCGATTATGACGAAGGTAGGATTGAGCCGCGATGTGGTAAAGGCAGCGATTCATACACAGATGCGCACGGTATTTTTTATGCCGATTACGGTCGCGGTGATTCACCTTGCAATGGCATTTCCGATGTTAAAGCTGATAATGCAGATTTTTGGACTGGCAAATGCATCTTTGTTTGTCGGCTGCCTGATTGCGACGACGGCAGTGTTTGCGCTGATTTACTTTATTGTGTTTCGGGTTACGTCGGGGAGTTATTATCAGATTGTGAATCGGTGAGGAAAAGGGGATAGGTCCCTTTTCCATATCCCCTGCTTATTTCGCCACACTCTTCACGCGGTTCTGTTTTTCGATATATAATTTTTCGTCTGCAAGTGTCAGTGCCTCCTTGAGTGTCAGCATATCACCCGATTCCAAAACATTTTTGCGATCCCTTGCATCTGTGTTATCCCCGGGTCCGCCAATCATCCCGATATTTTGGATTCCCAGTTCCTGTATCAAGTAATTCATCGCATCACTGATGCCGCTGTAATTGTCATAGTTCACGCTGACATACCCATTCAGTCTAGAACCAATCAGTACACAGGGGATCTGACAATATTGCGCCACCAGCCAGCGAATCCTTTCGGAAGACGCATAACACCCTATGCTGTCCGCAATAATCAAGACGGCATCCAGTCGCTTTCCCGTTGCATAAGAAAACAGTGTATTGTACTGGTACTCATACATAATTTCCTTCATTTCTGTCAAATCCCTGTCAATGTACTTCCCCGGGAAAATGATAAGCCTGACACCATTTTCCCTTGCAGCCTTTATCGCACCTTGGCAGACGGAAACAGAATAATTGTCAGCTATTCCGCTCACCAAAAGTCCTATTGTAATTTCATTTTTCATCGTTGTTTCTTCTTTCCCCTAAAGGCGTTTTCAAGATAGGTTTGTGTATTCACTAAAGTTCGTTTTTATAATAACATATCCAGTAGACAATAAAAAGCTATTTTTCATTGCTTTTTGAAAGCATTTCAATTCGTTTGCCAAATTCTGTATATTTTGTGTTATAATATTTACGTGATTTTGTTTTTCTTATCAGGACTCGTAATGCCCTATGGGAAGATATCATACATCTGATAAAAGACGTGGAGGATGGCAATTTTCTGACGCTGGTGGACTGATGTTTTGGGTGGCAGAAATTTTGGGAGGAAAATATAATTATGTGTGCAGAGATTACATATACAAAGATTGTTTTGAATCCTGGAGATAACTTAGGAGCTGTTTTTGCACAGATTAAAGACGAAAACATTCATGTTATATTTCAGCAAGGATTATATTTTTCTGGCGGCACACAACTGGACTGTCTCATGCTTCGCGGGGAGCATGTGATACTGGAGGGTGAGGGTGAGGTTGTTATATACGATAATCGGGGACATATGATAAATGCGCATCCTTACCCGAACCAGATGTCTACATTGGCTTACACGATTTTGATTGATGCCCGGACAGTGCAAATTTCAAACGTTACCTTTGTAAACGGATGCAATATCGACTTTCAGTATGGGGATATTTTTCTGCCGAAGGTCAGCGGTACGATTACGCAGGCGTATGCCTTCGGGGGATGGAATATTGACCAACTTGATATCGACAATTCAAAATTTTATTCCATATTGGATACATTCAGCTTAAAAAATGTAAAGGCGGTGAATATCAGCAATTCCTATATTCAGGGAAACAATGATTTTATTGCCGTAGGCGAAAAAACATATTATTACAGGTGCAGATTTCGGAATATGGGGCCATTCCCTATGTGGGCGGCTATGGACGGCTATATGATATTTGACGAATGCACTTTTACCTTGGACGGCGATGTGGAGATGCTTTCCTTTACTAAACGAGGCGGCAATATGGCTTTCCTGAATTCCTGTATTTTTGGAAAGGCCAAGAAGCTTCAGATGGAGATAGAACCGAGACGAGAATCAAGATATTATCTATATCAAACTACATATAACAAAAGAAAGGCGGAGTTTGAAGGCTTTAGTGAGTCTTTTGTTGATTTGACGGATGACCAGTATCTTATGGTTCACAATCGGCAATTTGATACGTTAAGGTTGAAACTTTCGGGATCAAGGATTGTGGAGGACGAGACGGTGCTGGAGTTAAGCGCTGTTCCTGACCGGGTGGAAGCATCAGAGCAAATTCAGTGTGAAATTCGACGTAATAGGAATCAAAATGAACTGATTGTCAGAAGCAATATTATAGGGAAGGATCAGGAGGCTTATCTTGATATTTATGCAGGATTTCTAAGACAGCGGGTATACTTGACAGCTGTGGGAAAAAAAGTTTTGAATCCCGTTATATTAAAGGAACTGAGCTATCGAATCGAAAACGGAAAATTACAGGTAGACTATGAAGTTGCGCATCCGGAGAATGTCTTAGACCTGTCGTATGTGGTTATATATCAGGAAGATTTTTGTCTTTACAGAGTTTCAAGGGATGATTCGGTGGATATTTTGAAGACGGATGTAGGCAAAGCCTTTTGCCTTACACTGCATGCGAGAACGGAAGAGACAAAAGAATACATTGCGGAACCTCTGTTTACAAGACCTATCTGTAAGAGTGATGTGAGTACTGATATAATAATGGATGATTTGCGCTGTTATGATTTGGGGGAGCAGAATCATTTTTATATGGATAAAAGTGAGTTTACCTATAAAGGAGATGAAGTCTCCGATTTTGTAAAGTTTGACTTTACGGACAGCCGTCCCTTTACCTATACATATGGAACGGACGGAGCAAAGGGGATTCAAGGGCTGTTGTATACCGGGCGGGGGGCATGTCTCATATATCCGATTGCGGAATGGCTGCATGGACTGGAGCTGGATATTGACTTTGCGGTTGAAAAAACTGCTGGGTCCGGGTTTGGAAGTGCGAACGGGCAGTTTTTGGAATTGTTTATGAATTATAATCATGAGACGCAAAGCGGGATTGCCTTAAGGATTGAGCGGGAGGCATCTGCCGCAGACGGTGTGTACCTGTCTGTCAGAAGTTATGAAAATGGGGTAAATAGAATTGTGGGCGGTAAAAAGTTTACGCGACGATATAGGACATACTGCCGGTTATCTGCGAAGTGGGAGGGGCAACAGATGGAATTTGCTCTGTCTCATAAGGGAGAGAAGGATTCTTTCAAAGTCGGATGCAGAGAATGCGTGTCATCGTTTATGGTCAGATCAAGCGGAAGCGAAGGAGTAGGAAATCGATTCCTGATTTTAAGACTGGAATACCATATTCATTCTGGCAGAACATAATGGAGGAAAAATATACAGTACCGAAAGGTCTTTAAAGTTTTATCCAATCGAAATTATAAAAACTTATGAATTAACCTTTTATCATATGCATGGACCGGAACGCCATGTCATGGTCGGGGCTGTGCTCCCCATTTTCAAAGCGATTGGTTTATGGAAAATCAGGAAGTCAAAGGGCACAGGGTGCCGGAAAGGAGCGTATGAGGATGAAGAGACTGTTTTGTTATGCGGAAAAATATATAGCGAAAAGTGACTGGAAGGATTTCGCGATGCTTAAGTTCTGTCTTTTTGCTCTAGGAGTATTAGCAGGTATGCGAATACCGGAAAAGTACAGGAAGCAGGCAGGATGGATTGCCACAGCCGTTTTTTTGGCAACCTATATCCCCTTAATGGCGAAATTCTTTTTCGTTATAAGAGAGGGGGGAAGAGAAGGGTGACAGGTCGGTATGAGACGCACCACGGTTAAGATGTAATGTGCGCGGAAAAAGGCGAAACTTATGTTGAAACGGATTATAAGGAGGTTTTTACAGATGCAGTGGGGAATTTTAGCGACAGGAAATATTGCAGGAAAATTTGCGGCGACCATTCTTGCGATGGACAACGAGGGGCAAACGCTTGCAGCAGTTGGTTCAAGACATATGGAAAGCGCAGAGGTGTTTGCACAAAAATATCATATTGCAAAAGCATATGGTTCTTATGAGGAGCTTGTAAAGGATCCGGATGTAGAGGCGGTTTATGTGGCGACACCAAACAGTATGCATTATGAAAACTGTAAGCTCTGTCTTACGCACGGAAAGCATGTTTTGTGTGAAAAGCCGTTTACAATCAATGTGCAGGAGGCGCAGGAGCTATATGACATGGCGGCGCAAAAGGGGCTGTTTCTGATGGAGGCGCTTTGGACATGGTTTTTACCGCTCTATGGAAAGCTGCGCGATTTATTAAAGGAAGGCACACTTGGCGAAATCCGTCAGATAACGTGTCAGTACGGTTTTGTGGCGGAGGGTGCAAGACGGGAACGCAAGTTTAATTCTGCGCTTGGCGGCGGCGCGCTTCTTGATATCGGAATTTACAATTTGGCATTTTTATATCTTTTAAAACAGGAACTTCCGAAAGACTTTACGTCACAGGTGCGCATGAATGAATACGGAACGGATGAATACAGCAAGCTTTTGTTTACCTATTCCGACGGTGCAACAGCGGAATCCGTTCAGACAATCGGTGAAGAACTGGAGCGCAACGCGACTGTTACCGGAACAAAGGGAAGTGTGTTTTTAGAAGATTTCCAGCATGCACAGAGCATGACCGTGCGTTTGGAAAACGGAGAAGAAACCGTGCTGGACTATCCGGAGGAGATTAACGGGTTTGAGTATCAAATCCGTGAGGCTTCAAAATGCGTACACGCGGGAAAGACCGCAAGCGACTGTTATACGCCAAAAGACAGCATGACAATTGGAAAACTGCTGTACGATATTCGGAAAAGCTGGGGAATGCGTTTTTCAGGGGAAATCCATTAACGTGGAGTTTCCCCTTTTGCTTTTCTGCATAGAATAATCCCAATCAACAGTAGAACCGGAAAAACAATTCCTGCCAAAACGCCCATTTTCAGGTTATCTCCCAATGCCCCTGACACCATTCCGACAAGTGTTGGTCCGCCCGAACAGCCGATATCTCCGCCTAACGCCAGCAATGCAAACATTGCCGTCCCGCCTCCGGGTAAGGCTGCTGACGCTTTGCTGAAGGTTCCCGGCCACATAATTCCGACGGACAGTCCGCAGACAGCACAGGCAATCAGGCTGAGCTGGGGAGTCGGAAAAAGGGAAATTCCCAAGTATGACAAAATGCATAGACAACTGCTGTAAACCATAAAGCGCTCTAAATGAATACGATCCCCATATTTGCCGTAAAACAGTCTCGACGTACCCATCAAAACAGCAAACGCCATCGGTCCTGCCAAGTCGCCTGCTGTCTTGGAAATTCCGAGCCCTTTTTCTGCAAATGTCGATGCCCATTGGCTCACTGCCTGTTCACTTGCTCCTGCGCAAATCATCATTACCAGCAAAATCCAAAATACTTTCATCCGAAACAGCTCCTTTAATTCCAGTCCGGATTCACCGTCCGCAATCAACGGTGCAATCGGAACTTTAGCAAATGCAAACGCATTTCCGAGTGGAATAAGTGCCCAGATAATTGCTAACAGTTTCCAGTTTTCAATACCGGCAGCATAGAAAAACAATGTTGAAAGAAGCACGACTCCTGCGTGTCCCCAACAGTAAAAGGAATGAAGCATACTCATTGCCTTTTCTTTGTTGTCGGATGGACACGCTTCCACAACCGGACTCACAAGCACTTCCAAAAGTCCTCCGCCAATGGCGTAAATCATCACGGAAATCAAAATTCCGGCAAACGCAGACGGCAAAACCTCCGGTAAAATAGTAAGAAGAATTAAGCCTGACGCCGCTAAAACGTGAGCCGCAATCATGGATACACGGTATCCTATTTTATCCACAAATCCGACAGAAAGAAGATCAATCAACAGTTGGATTCCAAAATTAAACGTCACCAGCAGCGTAATTTGGGAAAGCGGTATATGATAGCTTCGCTGAAAATATAAAAACAGCAGCGGTGTGAAATTGTTGACAATCGCCTGCACGATATAGCCTGTGAAGCAGGCAGTGATTGTTTTATTATATTGGTTTTTCATGTTAGAACCATGCTCCTTTCATAGAGGGCTGCCTGCGTTTAACAGCCCTGCTTACACTTTCTTACAATGAGATTATATTGCATATTATGTGGCAAGTCATTGCACATAATTGTCTATTTATGGTACAATATCACAAATTATTGATTTTTAATGTTTTGATAGGGGGTTAGATTAAAAAATCATTGATTTTTCAATCGGCAAATTTGTGCTTGCGCCCAAATTCGCGGGTTATTGGCAGCACAAATTCGCAGACATTGGAAAGAATGGAGGCGGTTTTTATGGACAAATGTAAAATTATTACCGACGAGACTCTGCGGGAGACCGTCAGGCATGGGAACAGCGGTTATCCTTTTGCATATTATCCGGAAAATATTTGGCAGTTTGATTTCCATCGGATTGACTGGCACTGGCATTATGAATTGGAATTTGTGTTTGTTGCCGAAGGCTTTGCACTTTGCCTTGTGGGGGAAGATAAAATAGAATTGCAGGAAGGCTGCGGCATCTTTATTAACAGTGGTATTCTCCACCGTTTTGAGGCACAAAGCAGTGCGCTTATCCCGAATATTGTTTTTTCGCCAATTTTGTTAGCGCCTGAAAAAAGCCTTATTTATGATAAATATATCAGTCCTGTTATAAACGCGTCGGTTCCGTATCAGATTTTTGCACCGCATATTGCGTGGCAAAATCATATTTTGCAAATTTTGCAGCAGATTTTTGCATTGCAGGAAACAGAGAAAAAAAATGAGTTGTGTACGATGCAGCTCCTTTTGCAAATTTGGGATATTTTATACAAACAGTTAGATTTAACCTCTGCTTCTACGGATTTTCGCCGTTTCAATCACAAACAGGCAAGATTGCAGACAATGATGCAGTACATTCATGACCATTATGCACAAGACATTACCCTTGGCAAAATTGCAGAATCGGCGTCCATCAGCAAAAGCGGGGCACTGCATATTTTTCAGTCCGGCATTCATATTTCCCCGATTGCCTATTTAATCCGCTATCGGCTGTCGCAGGCCGCCGGGCAGCTCTGCACGACGCAAAAGTCTGTTGCTTCCATTGCGGAAGAAACAGGATTTACAAGCTCCGGGTATTTTTGCAGGAAATTCAGACAGCATTACCATATGAGCCCGAATGCGTACAGGCGTAAGAAAACGGAATTTATCTAATCTTTTGATATATAGAATTACAATTTATACTAGTGTACTGTACCGTTCATA
>DKYC01000122.1 GCA_002492295.1 Lachnospiraceae bacterium UBA7110 | reverse complement strand
TTTCATAAAAATATTCTGAATTTTCTGAAAAAAGGATATTTTGTCAGTATTTTCCCCCTCTGCCCCACCGGTTTCGGATTCCTCCTCTGTCCGTTCTGTCCTGGCAGGCATAGGAAGAACTGCCTCCTCTTTTGGCGCCGGAGGGGCTTTTGCTTCGTCCGGCGCTTCTGTATCCTCCCCGGACACGGAAGCTGCCTGAAGCTGCGGCTCTTCTTTTTTTCTTTTTCGGGAATTCTTCTGTTTCCTTTTGCGCTTTTTCAGATTGTCAAAGACCGGAATGTATAACAGTTTTGCCCTGATATGAACCGGCTGTTCGTTCTGAACCCGGATTGTTACGGAAACAATCCCGATAAGCCAGTGCACCGTTCCAAGGATATCCGCATGGCTGTCCATATAGCTGCCGCCGGTCCGGTACCGGACAGGGACGAACAGCACAAGCAAAACAAGCGCTATGATGATTCCAAGTATAACCAAAATCCCGATTCCTATTATCCTCAATATGGCCAATATTACCGACACCATACAAAACCTCTTATTCCTTCCTGTCCCGCGGAGGAAACCCCTCTATGGTTTTCCTGATTGTTTCCCTTGAAAGAAACCCTTGACATCATACCCTCCTGTCATCTGAAACACGTCTTCCAAAATATCCGTAACCAATGATACTGCCTGCCCATAGCCTGCGGCAAGTCCTACTATGTATGGCATATTCCTTTTTTTCTTATAATACTTCTGTTTTAACATACCACTATGGTATATTTCAAGCAAATCATTGTTTTTTGCCAGCGAAATCACATAAATCATGGGCTGCGGACGCCCCGTCCTCAGCTTCCACATGATTTTCCTTTGTCTGCCTTTTATAGAAGGACTGATATACAAGCTTTTGCAAAAATGCATGCTCTCAACTCCCGTATTACGATTTAACCCATAAAGGAATACTGGTTATATGATAGCACAACCTTCCGGTTTTTACAAACGAAAAGAAGGCCGAATGACCTTCTTTTGTAATAAGTGTTATTTTCCGCTTTATCGCGGCTTTATCCACTGTTTATTTTTCCTAAGATTTAAATATTCCTGATATGCCTGCTCAAGAATTTGTTTCTCGTTGGAAAATTTAAGCAAGTGATAGGCTTCATGGTATTTATAATAGCCTGAGTCAACAAAATATTCTTCGCGTTGGGGCTTCGAGTAGTAATTGTCTGCCATCATCAGATACCAATGAACTTCCTTTTCAACAGTATCCTGCGGTACATTAAAGGAATATTCACTTTTTCCAATATACTTCATCACAGATGCCTTTACACCTGTTTCTTCAAAAACCTCCCTCAGTGCAGTTTCTACATGTTTTTCTCCGCTCTCCACGGTTCCCTTCGGAAGAACCCAGCCCTCATACCGATTCTTAAAGTTTTTATACAGGAGAAGTATTTTTCCCCGGAATATAACCACGCCTCCACAACTAATAGCCTCAATCATGGCGTTTCCTCCTAAATGGTGTATGAGCTATCGAATACTTCCCATAATGCTGATAATCTGATCTGTTTCAAAAGGTTTTGTAACGAACTCTGACGCGCCAAGTTTGATTGCATCGAGCATCTTCCCCTTTTGTCCGGCTGCTGTTACCATTATAACCTTTGCAGCAGGATCATATTCTTTAATCTTGACAAGCGTTTCAATACCGTCCATAACGGGCATCGTAATGTCAAGCGTCACAAAATCAGGATGCAGCTCACAGTATTTATCGTAACCGTCCTGTCCGTTTTCCGCTTCGGCAATCACCTCATAACCGTTCTTTGTCAGAATGTTTTTCAGTATTGACCTTGAGGTTTTAGAATCATCAATTATCATAACAGTGCTCATCTTTCAATCTCCTTATATTAAATAATCCTCTATTTTATTAAATTTACTGATATACCTCAAAAACTGCCCTAAGACTATATCCGTTTGCATGGATGGGAATGACATAAAGCATTTCATTGCTGATAAAAGGTCCTTCCATCGAATACTCCGGGGAATTCATATCCACGGACAGATTCTCATAACTCATATTCGTGGCAAAAAGACCATTTACGCAATTAATAAACTCACCCACGCTGTCAAGCGCGTCCTCCGAAACAGTGGTAAACGTCTCCCCCGAAAACGAATTTGCTATGGCAAGCAGACCGTCGTTTGAAGCACTTATGTAAAATTTCAAATGCAAATCCCCGATAATCATCTGGCATGCATACTTGTCCAGCTGAATGGAATGTGCCGTGTATGCCTTATCCAAATAGACATCTCTGTCAATCATGCGGCGGAATGTCTGCACAAGCGTCTTGGTAAGCTCCTTGAGCTGGGGTGATTTCAGTGGCACGAACATATTGATACACTGATCCAAATCATCATGTATCAGCGCACTGAGCTGAACATCGTTCAATGCCCTTTTCTGCTGAAATTCATCCATCTCAAAGTTGATACTGTTATAGGATACATACCCATGGTCCACAAGCAGCTGTGCAAATTTCATAAAGTTATTTGTCTCAAACGCAAGCAGTTCATCAAGCTTATCATCCGTAATCAGACCCTGATTGACCGCCGCTTCACCAAAGCGTTCAACCTCTTTGTCGATACTGTTTATCAGCTCCAGCACGGCAGTCGGCGTCATCGCTTTTGTGATGACCGCAATAATCTCCAGTCCTGCCTTAAATTCCTTTTTGACGGGAAGCAAGGTGTTTAACTGATCCATCGTAAGTTTTCCCTTTTCAACAAGGTAGTTTCCAAATAAGCGGTTAAGCATATTTTACGGCTCCCTTCTATTTCATACTCTTTGCAATTTGATTTTCACAAATATACACCTAATACTACTATACACCCTTTTGCAAAAAAATACAAAGTTTTATTGAAATTTTTTATGCAAATTTCTATCAAAATTCAGCCGCATTCAAACTTTTGTGCAAAGATACCGCCCAAATACTGCCTGTTAAGAACAGATTGCACAATTTCTATTCTGTCTCCCCATAATATCCATCCAAAATCCGCCTGGCCACAGGTACGGCATATTCTCCGCCCGAGCCTGCACCCTCCATAATGACTGTTATCTGTAACGGTCTGTCCGTGTCATAAGTAAAACCGGTAAACCATGCGTGGGAGTCCGATTTGGAATTATATTCCGCGGAGCCTGTTTTTCCTGCCGCACTGTAGCCGTCGCTCAATAAACGGGTTCCCGTTCCGTCTGTCACGACCGTACGCATCAGCCGCTTTAAGATATCTGCTTCCTCCGTGCTGATGAAATTTCCCAAAGACTTTGGCTCGAATGATGTAATTATTTCCCCGTCGGCATTTTCAATATGCGCAATCATATAAGGCTGCATCATCCTGCCGCCGTTTGCAATCATCGCCGTCACCATCGCTAAATGAATCGGTGTCATCTGCGTCTGCCCCTGACCGATTACCGTCTGTATCATATCATTATCCTGTGTTGCAATTTTATCCGAAATACTGCTTTTGTTGGAAAGAAAATCAACTGGCAGACTGCGGTTAAAATACAGCTGTTCCAGTGTACCCTGAAATTTTCCCCTGTCGAGCAAAAGACCGATGTTGGCAAAGGATGCGTTGCATGATTTGGCAAAGGAAACCGTAAAATCCACCTTTCCATGCCTTGTACCGTGAAAACAGTTGATGACATTTTCCCCGCTTTTAAATCGACCATTGCAGTCAAAACTGTAATCGTCATAATCATACGGATTTTCGCGGATATACTCAAGCGCCGTAAAAATTTTAAACGTGGAGCCCGGCGGATAAAGTCCCTGTGTTACCCTGTTTACGAGTACGGAGCTTTCTTCGTCCGCAATCAAATCTTCCCATATATCGTTGATTGTATTGGGATTGAAATCAGGCTTTGACACCATCGCAAGGATTTTTCCCGTTTCAGGCTCCGTGATAATTACAGCGCCCTCATACATCCCAAGGGCATCATATGCAAGCTTCTGCAGTCTGGGGTCAAACGTCGTGACAACAGTGTTTCCCATATGTTTTTCATCTGAAAGGTCATCGGAAAGCTTGCTGTTTAAGGATACATTGGACGATACGAGATACATATTCGCATTCTGTTCCACACCCATCCTGCCGTTTGATGCATAACCTATGGCATGGGCAAACACTTTGGAATACGGATAATACCGCTCATCGCTGTCTGGCAGCGTCGTTGCAAGCACCTGCCTGTCCGCCGCAAGAATATCGCCGCGTATCGTCTTTGCTGCAAGAATTTCCTGGCGCTTTGTATTGTAGGAATTATTAATGACCCTGGGACTGTCGTAGTGTACGAAATGCGTCAGATAGACACAAATCCCCACAAACAGTGCCACAAATACACCTGCCGCCGCATTCATATACCGCCTTGGGATATACGGCACAAAAGCGTCTTCATCATCTTTCGAATCATCCCCCTCATATTCCAAAAGTACATCATGGTTAATGTAAAATCCCTGCACCATGGAAAACATGATAACGGAAGCTAAAACCGAGCTTCCTCCATAACTGATCAGCGGAAGTGTCACCCCTGTAAGCGGGATAAATTTTGTATTGCCGCCGATAGTTAAAAAGAGCTGCGAAACATAGATAATGCCAAGTCCGAAAGATGCATATTTGACAAACGGCTCCAGGCAGGAATGCGCTACACGCACAATCTCCAAAAACAGACTGACACAGATTGCAATCAGACAGATACCAAACAGCACGCCATATTCCTCGCAGATTGCGGAAAAGATAAAATCCTGCTCCACATAGGGAATGGAACCCGGGCTGCCCGCATCAATGCCCATTCCAAACCAGCCGCCCGTGCCGATGCCAAAAAGAGACTGCGCAATCTGGTACCCTGTCGCATTGATATCATTCCACGGGTCAAGCCACGCTTCCACGCGCACGCGCACATGCGAAAACAGAAAATAGGATATATATGAGGCGGCCGCCCCTCCCACAAGTCCCGCAATCACATAACGTACCTTTTTCGTCGCGGCAAACAGCATAACCACATAGGTGATAAAATAAATCAGTGCGCTTCCTAAATCCTTGGATGCAACGAGAATCAGCACATGAACCCCCGCAAGCGCTGCCGATAAAAAGATATGGTAAAAATGCTTTGCCCTTGCCAAAATACAGGCGATAAAGAGCACATATATAATCTTCACAAATTCCGAGGGCTGAAAGCTTAAACCGAATACGGAAAAAGAAAGTTTCGAGCCATTTACAAACCTGCCGCTAATAAGGACTGCGCCCAGTACCGCAATCCCAATCCCCGCAAAAACCGGCTCGCAGCGTTTTATCAGTTTAAACTGTCTCATAAGTGCCGGAACAATCAGCCCGATTACCAAAGATACCGCCACAATCATAAACTGACGCAAAGACCTTGTAAGCGAAAGACGCGTCAAAATCACAAATCCGATGGACAGCAGCATTGCAACATGATTCAAAATCAGCCGGTCTGATTTGGGATAGACTGCCCTCATCAGTACCAGATAGGCAAATACGGCAAGCATCTGAAGCATTGGAAAAAACAGATAGGTAAAGTCCTGACGCGATGAGAGCAAAACAAGACTGCTTATGGTATGGTTCAAAAAAATCATGATAAACTGAATCACAAATAAAAAGCCTTTACGCTTCCTGTCGTCCCACCTCAGCGCAATAAAACCTGTAACCGTATACAGAAAAAGATTGATGACTAAGATATATTTTGATAGTTCTATGATTGCCTTTAACATTTATTCTACTCCACGCTTATAATGTCCGTTCGTATAATCCTTCCATATAAAGTCAGTATCCGCGCGCTGCGCTTCTTTGAAATAGTACGTCAAAACATCCCTGGTCTGCTTTGCATTTTCCAGTGTAAAATCAAGCCTCAGAACCCCAAACCCTGCCTTTTGGAGCTTTTCCATCTGACCATGCAGAGAGAGCGGAACGGTATTGTAAAGTATATTATAGCAATGCAAACAGTTTTGCATGACAGGAAACGTATTCTGGTACCGGTCCGTAAGCAGGTATAAGTTCTGCCCGTCCGGCTTATGAGTGCACTTCTTCAATGTGTTTTGAATGCAGTTTGCGGAATACATTAACGGAATTCTTCCATATACCATAAACTCCGTCTGTACGCCGCCCAAAAGGGAGGAAAGCTCCCCTCTGTTTAACTCTGCCGGAAGGGTCACTCTGTCAAAATATCCTGCGCAGACATCAAGGGATTCGTTATTCCATGCATAAACCGTAAAGTCCGACACGATTTGACCATTATAGTCAATATTGATAAGCCATTGCGCCTCCTCCAAATTCCGAATCAGGACACCTGAAAACAGCCGGTCTTCAAGCAATGCCTTATACTGCTCCAAATAGGGATAAGAACGTTTCCGCAAAATGTGCGGAAGCGCCAAAAAATATTGCTTTGGGTACTGTTTGAGAAGAACCTCCATTTCGTTCCTCTCCCGAAGAACGCAGTCCGCATTGATATAGACAAGATTAACCGCATCAAACAGGAGTGTTTCCGTCAGCTGCTCTTTTGCTGACACAAGAACGGCAAACTGTGTTCCCCCACAGGAGGATGTATGGTCTGTTTTTACGGTTCCCATTTTCGGACACAGATTCAAGTCAGGGGGTACGCGCTGTGTATTCTCTTGCAGTATCCCCCTTTCAAGCTCCATGCACGTTTTCCTTCTAAGTTCGTTTAGGGCTTTCACGGTCATAAAAGAGCAGCCGTCCGTATGCACTTCCAGGGTATCAAAACGGAAAAAGGTATCCCCAAGCTTTGACAGCCTGTCTGAAATCTCCTGCTTCGTAAGCGGTCTGTTGACTGCCTTTCCTGCTGTATCCCCCTCTGCCGTCACGGACACGGAATCCGTAGATAACGTAAGCACTGCGGGTTTTTGGCAAAAAATAAACGCTTCTCCCCGAATCGGGATAACGGGTTTCTGCTCCAAATAGTCCTTTTTAAGCTTCTCAAGAATTTCAGGTTTCGAACCGCCATATCCGGGTTCGTTCATTGTTATCATATCTTTGCTGTTATGTGTTTCATAATAACCGTTGCAGAGATCTGAGCGAAGATAAAGTCCCCTTAACAGCATCTCATCTTCCTTTGCAACCTTAAATTCCTTACCGGGCGCGGACAGATACCAATCAATATACTTGCGGTAAATGGAAGTAACGCCTGCAACATATTCCGGTTTTTTCATGCGCCCTTCTATTTTAAAAGAGTCAATACCTGCATCAATGAGCTTTGGAATCATCGGAAGCGTATACATGTCTTTTAAGCTGAGCGGATAGCATTGTTTTCCCTTTTCGTCCGTATAAGGAAGTCTGCACGGTCCCGCACACCGTCCCCGGTTTCCGCTCCTGCCTCCTATTATGGAGCTAAAAAGGCACTGTCCTGAGTAAGCATAGCACATTGCCCCATGGATAAAACACTCCACCTCAAGTCCCGTCTGCTCCTTAATGTCCCGGATTTCATCAAGGGAAAGTTCCCTTGCGGGGACAACACGGCATACGCCAAGCGCTTTGACAAATTGCGCCCCATACACTCCCGTAACCGTCATCTGCGTACTTGCATGTAGCGCAAGCCCGGGGAAATGCTTCCGGAGCATCCTTAATACGCCGATATCCTGAACAATTACCCCGTCAAGCCCGGCATCATACAAGGGCTCTATATATGGCACAAGCTGTGGCATTTCCTTTTCTTTCACAAGTGTATTAACCGTCAGATATATTTTTCTGCCAAAAAGATGTGCCACGCGAAGCGCCTCCACAATCTCCTCCTGCGAAAAGTTATTTGCATAGGCTCTTGCGCCAAATTTCATGCCCCCTAAATACACTGCGTCGGCTCCCGCATTCACCGCTGCCATAAAGCATGCATAATCGCCTGCCGGAGCTAAAAGTTCTACTTTGTTTTTCTTCATAGCTGATTTTATTTCTTACTCTCCTTAAGCTCCGTTTCAAGCCGCACAATCTGTTTCGAATTTTCGTTTAATTCTTTTTGCGCCTCCTGCAATGATTTTACAGTGTTGTCAAGCTTCATCTGTGTGGCAATCAGCTCATGCTTTAAGTCGTACAGTTCATTTTCCTTAGTACGAAGTTCCTGCTCGCGAAGCTCCTGCTGGTTTTTTGCCTTAAAATAGTCATCTGCAATGTTTAACAGCATCAGCATATTCTGCACGTCAACTGGCTGATGTTTAAAACTGTCCATCTTATTATACTCATTGAGCTTATTGTTTATGTAAGCGGCAACTTTTTGCAGATATTCCACGCTTTCGTTCCCGCTGAGCGTCAACACCTTTCCTCCGATAATTACCTCTGTGTCTGTTTTGGCAGCCATCCTTTTTGCCCCCCTTTTATTCTTTTGCTAAAAATATTTGCATCATAAAATTCTTTTGTTCAGACTTTACATAATCATAAACATTATATATCACCCTACTCCTGCATTTCAAGTCCTAAATGCCTGCAGGCAAGCTCCGTCACTACCCGCCCGCGTGGCGTACGCATGATAAAACCGTTCTTAATCAAATATGGCTCATAGACATCCTCGATTGTTCCACTGTCCTCTCCGATTGCCGCCGCCAAGGTATCAAGCCCCACAGGCTTTGCGCTGAACTTCTCAATCATGGTCGTCAAAATCAGCCGGTCCATCTGGTCAAGCCCAAGCTTATCCACGTCAAGCAAATCAAGTGCCGTATTCGCCGCCTCAAGCGTGATAACGCCATCATATTTCACCTGCGCAAAATCGCGCACACGCTTTAACATCCGGTTTGCGAGCCTTGGCGTTCCGCGGCTCCTTCTTGCAAGCTCGACTGCCCCCTGTTCATCAATCTGCACCTGGAGGATACGCGCAGAGTGCTGGATAATCAGCTTTAATTCCTCTATGGAATAAAACTCAAGATGCTGGATAACACCAAAACGGTCCCGCAAGGGCGCCGTCAAAAGCCCCACCCTTGTCGTCGCACCAATCAATGTAAATTTTGGTAAGTCCAGCCGGACCGAACGCGCCGTTGCGCCTTTTCCAATCAGAATATCAATCGCAAAATCCTCCATTGCAGGATAGAGAACCTCCTCCACCTGACGGTTCAAACGGTGGATTTCATCAATAAACAAAATATCCCCCTCCTGCAGCCCGTTTAAAATAGCCGCCATCTCTCCCGGCTTTTCAATCGCGGGTCCGCTTGTGACCTTCATATTGACGCCCATCTCATTCGCGATTATGCCGGAAAGCGTTGTTTTTCCCAGTCCCGGCGGACCGTAAAACAGCACATGGTCCAAACTGTCCTCGCGCTGCTTTGCAGCCTGGATGTAAATATTTAAAATTTCCTTGATTTTCTGCTGACCGATATAGTCTTTCAGTCTTTGCGGACGCAGACTTCCCTCCAGCCTGACATCCTCCTCCAAAAGCTTTGTTTCAATGACCCTGGAAGCCATAATACCCCTCCGTTCCTGCCTTTTGTCCCCTGTTTTCTTATCCGCCAATCACCCTTAACGCCTGCTTTAAAATTATTCCCGCATCCATGTCCTGCGTGAGTTCAAGCTGCTTTACCGCCTTTACTGCTTCGGCAGGCGTATATCCGAGCGAAACAAGCGCCTCAATCGCCTCATTCTTCGCGGCGCTGCCCTCCGGTAAAAACGTTCCTTCCGGAATAAAATCAGTCCCTTCTTCGCCAGAAAGCCTTAGCGCAATTTTATCCTTCAGCTCCAAAATAATCCGCTCCGCGGACTTGCTTCCGATTCCGGGCGCCTTTGCAATTGCTTTTGCGTCACCGGAGAGAACCGCAAGCCGTAAATCGTCCGCACCCATCGCCGACAAAATGCTCAGTGCGCCTTTTGGACCAATGCCGTTTACGGCAATCAGCTTCTTATAGATTTCCAAATCGTCCCTGGATAAAAAACCAAATAACTGGAACGCATCCTCCCGCACACTTGTATAAGTATAAATTTTCACAAAAGCCCCAATTCCCGGAAGTCTCTGTGCCACGCTAAACGGGATACGGATATTGTATCCGATATTGTTGCACTCCAGCACAAGGTTATCCTCCGACAGTTCGGCAATTTCCCCTTTGATATATGCGTACATCTGTTTATTTCCCTCTCTTTCCTTCCCCTATGTCTGTATCCTGTCGTTTATTCGGACTTAAGGAACATACCAATCCCTTTCCTGACAGAGGCATCAGATGAATACAGATACAGTATATCACAGAATAACAAAAAAAGGAAGAAAAAGAAAACATACGTTTTGACTTTCTTCCTTTTTCGCTTCCTTATTTCATTTTATCCAATAAAACTAGTTATTAATAAATTTATCATCCTCATTATTCCAGCTGTAAAGCTTCCGGATTTCCTCTCCAATCTTCTCAGAAGGATGCTCAGATGCAAGCTTTCTCATTGCCTTAAAGTGAACCTGACGTCCTGCCGGAGACATATCCAGTAAGAATTCCTTCGCGAAAGAACCGTCCTGAATGTCAGAAAGAATCTTTTTCATCGCCTTCTTTGTCTCGTCCGTAATAATCTTAGGTCCCGTAATATAGTCGCCATACTCTGCCGTATTGGAAATCGAATATCTCATGCCCGCAAAGCCCGACTGGTAAATCAGGTCAACAATCAGCTTCATCTCATGGATACACTCAAAGTATGCGTTCCTGGGATCATAGCCTGCCTCAACAAGTGTCTCAAAACCTGCCTGCATCAATGCGCAGACACCGCCGCAAAGAACTGCCTGCTCGCCGAACAGGTCTGTCTCGGTCTCCGTCCGGAAGGTTGTTTCCAAAACGCCGGCTCTTGCACCACCGATTGCGAGTGCATATGCAAGTGCCATATCAAGCGCCTTGCCTGTTGCGTCCTGCTCTACAGCCACTAAACAGGGAACACCCTTTCCTGCCTGATACTCGGAACGAACCGTATGTCCCGGTCCCTTCGGTGCAATCATCGTAACGTCCACATCAGCGGGCGGCTTGATGCATCCGAAGTGAATGTTAAAGCCATGTGCAAACATCAGCATATTTCCAGCCTCAAGGTTCGGCTCAATGTCCTTCTTATACATATCAGCCTGCAGCTCGTCATTAATCAAAATCATAATGATATCCGCTTTTTTGGCAGCCTCCGCAGCCGTATAAACTTCAAATCCCTGCTTTACTGCCTTGTCCCAGGACTTGCTGCCCTCATAAAGACCGATAATGACATTGCATCCGGACTCCTTTGCGTTTAACGCATGGGCATGTCCCTGACTGCCGTAGCCAATCACTGCGATGGTCTTTCCATCCAATAAAGAAAGGTTACAATCTTCCTGATAATAAATATTTGCCATTCTAAAAATCCTCCTAACAATTAATTAAAATATATTTAGTCGTCTACCGAAGCAAAACCTCTTGTCAATCCAGATATTCCTGTACGAACAAGTTCGTTAATCTCGAAGCCGTCTAATTCTAACTGCTTAATAAATGCATCTGTCTTATTAGTCGCGCCTGTCATCTCCAGCATCATTGCACGCAGTGATATATCGACAACATTGGCCCTGAAGATATCTGCGATGGTCTTAAGCCTGGTTCTGTCCTCCGCTCCTGCAACAACCTTTACAAGAACAAGCTCCCTGCAGACCGACAAATCACGCTCAAGCTCAACTATCTCTATAACATCCTCAAGCTTTGCAAGCTGCTTAGTAATCTGGTCAAGAACATTCTCCTCACCGGTAACAGCCACTGTCATTCTCGATATGAGCGGGTTCTCCGTCTCACCTACCGTCAGGCTGTCTATGTTGTAACCCCTGCGGCTGAACAATCCTGCAACACGGCTGAGCACACCTGCGGTATTGTCAACAAGAATGGATAGCACCATTCTTCTGTTATTGTCTTTGTTCATATGCATACCAACCTTCTGTATTAATCCTAAGATACCAAGGTCAAAAGGCCTTTCAACCCTGATATTATTGTATTAAATCGTATCACTACGTTACTGCTTTGTCAACTATAAATATTCTTGAAACAGCTTTGAAAGGTAAATTCC
>DKYC01000009.1:22614-22858 GCA_002492295.1 Lachnospiraceae bacterium UBA7110 | reverse complement strand
AAATACACCAACTGCCAGAAAATCTGTACAAAAGAACGGAAGCGCCAGACAAAAGCCACGCAAGAACCGACTTCCATAGGCTATAATCTGTTCATTACTCATAAAGAGAGAGATCAACATACCGGAACCGATGTAATATCCAATGGCAACCACAACCAGGAACGAAACTGAAAGCCTGACAGCAAAAAGAACCGCATCCTTCATACGCTTTCCCGCTCCGCTGGCATAATTATAGCTGACAAGC
>DKYC01000009.1:0-22307 GCA_002492295.1 Lachnospiraceae bacterium UBA7110 | reverse complement strand
TAGCTGACAAGCGGCATAATTCCCTGTGAAAGTCCGAATGCTATCTGCATCGGTACCATATTGATTTTCTGCGAAATTCCCATCGCCGCTACTGCATCGGCTCCATAGGCTGAAGTACCGGTGCCGCCAGGGTTACGGCAGCATTCTGCACCGGATCATTCAGCATTCCTACAAAATAGGTATCAGCCAGATTGTAAATCACCATCACCAGCGAACTGATAATCGTTGGTACAGATAAGGTCATAACCGCTCTGGGAATAGGAGTTTTCTCAAATAGCAGTGTCTTATCTTCCTGTTCCATCTCATTCTTTCCTCCCTTCCAGGATTTCTGCTGCTTCACTTCCCTTTCGAATGCCGAAGTTGCTCACAGAACCATCCTGCCAGTAAATGATGACAGTCATATTCTCCTCCAGATCCTCTTCGTGCCAGAACCCCTGCATATTATAGCTGATCAGATCCTGATATCCTCCCATGAATTCCTCCGGCGCCAGGGTAAGAATATCCGCTTCACCGGCAGTTTCCATCTTATATACCGGTTCATCTTCTATCTTGCGATAATCCTCCCACTGGACTTTTTCAATCTCTTCCGGCAGAATCTCCTTTTGAATCGTACATCCATATGTTTCCATCATCCCGAGAGTTTCTGTGAATTCCTCATATACCGGAAGAGAAACACCCTGATAAGATCTTGCCCCATTGTCTTCTTCATAACACTCTACCTCCAGCTGAGCCTTGGGCTGCTTCCCGCGAAGATCCAGTATATTGGTCTTCTGCAATTCCTCATTATAGGCTGTCAGAAGCCAGTTTTTCTCTTCCTTGCTCAGGTTCATCGGCTGATAGGCTTTCCGGAAATCAGAAAACGAAATTTCATCAATATTACAGGTCAGCAGTTCCGACATCTGAAAGGCAGACTGACAATAGGCGCTGTCATGCAGAAACAGCCGAATCAGCTGTACCTGCTGCTCCTTCGATGCATAATAGGTCCGATATACCCGTCTGCCATTATCCAGATGGAACATCACGTAAAATGCCTCTTCATACGGCAGGTCTTCTTTGGTATACTGCTCAAGCTGTTGTTTCTTCAATATATTTTCCAGCCGGTCATAAATCTCATTGTTCATGGGAATCTCCAGCCGGTCAAGTGATTCATCGATATAAAAATCTCCCGGCAGCTCAATATACTGCAGACAACTGTCCGTTTTTACCGCTACCCGATTCACTTCACTGCGCTTGGGAAAATAGGTGTCATAACCGATCAGATCGTACTTATAAAAAATAAAGAGGCCTATCACCAGTACCAGAGAAACCACCAAAGAAGCTTTTCGGTTCAGAATCTTCCTGAAGTCCATATGATAAATAAATTCAATCATCAGGTTCAGCAGCACTGTACTGATCAGCGCTGATACCAGCAGCCATTTTTCAGACCGTACACTCTGAGAAGCCACCCACAGACCAATTACCAGCGCTGCCGGTATGGTAACAGCTACCTTTAGAATTCCTTCCGCCTGCCGGAATACCAGTGCATTTTCTGATGTTTCCACCGGCCGTATGTGGCAAAGCCACATTGCAAGCGCTGTCATCAATATAACAGCCAGAAGCACAACCAGTACATAGCTTATTTTCAGCTGCCCCTCTTTTGCCAGCAGTTCGATCGAATAAAGATAGCTGCCAATCGGTGAATAGATTTTCCCTGTGTTCGTCTTTGCAAGATACGTTTTATAGAAAAAATCCTGCATATGTTCCAGTACCCAGCCAAAAACTGTTCCGTAAATCAGCAGGATACCAGTGGCGAGAACCCCCACTGTCGGCCGTCCTGTCAACATCATGGCCAGCACAGCCACACTGTAAATCAAAAGAAAGCACAGCAGATTCCATGCAGCCGTCCGAATACACCAGGAAACCATATCCGGAAAGGTGATCTTCTCTACTGCCCCAAGTATCAGCAGCATCACATAAGAAAGCACATACGGGACAAGAAATATCATAACTCCGTTCAGATAAACAGCAGCGAACCGCTTTTCCCGACGAACAGGAAGACTGTAATAAAAGTCCAGCTTCTCTCTGGAATGCATCCAGGCAAACCCGGTAATTCCGAGAAAGACAGCCGCCAGAATCACGAATGCGACTGCCATCTGACTCTTCGGACCCACATAATCTTTATACCAATACAGCAGATCCTTCCACTCAAAATAGCTGTATGGTTCCTCCAGCAGTGACAGCTTATTTTCCAGCTCGATCATCCCCATCAGCGGAAATACAATTACCGCTGCAATAGACATAAGCGCCACCATCCAGCCACGCTGCCTCATGTCCTGACGCATAAGCTTATACAAGGAAATCCGTGATGTCATATCCGGCCACCTCCGTTTCACTGATAAAGATTTCCTCGAGTGTGAGCGAAATGTTTTCCGCAAAGACTGGATTATGAAGGTTGATACCCGCCATAATCTCCTCGATTTTTCCCCGCACCGTAAGCGTATTGAGCGAACCGCGCTTCTCGGCTTTTACAATCTCAAGCCCCTCTAACGCTGCCGCCTCGTCCTCCGGCGTAGAAAATACGCACTGGATATTGTGGATATTGAGCTTCATTTCCTCTAAATCCTTCTGCATTAAAACACCGCCCTGATGTAAAATTCCCACGCTGTCACAAATATCCTCCAGCTCACGAAGGTTATGCGAGGCGATGACCGGCGTAAAATCCCTTCCCGCAAGCTCTCCCGCAAAAATACTTTTCACTGCCTGACGCATCATAGGGTCAAGACCGTCAAATGTCTCGTCGCAGAACATATATTTGGTATTTGCACAGACTCCAAGCAGCACGGAAAGCTGTTTTTTCATTCCCTTCGAAAAAGTCGCAATCTTGCGTTTTCCATCAAGCTGAAATTTCCCAAGCAGTTCCCGAAACCGTGTCCTGTCAAATTTCACATAATAGTCTTTATAAAAGTCCGCCATGTCAAGCGGCGCGGCGTTTGGCAGAAAATACTGGTCATCTGATATGTAGAAAATTTCCGCCTTAACCGCATTATTTTCATACACCCGCTGCTCATCCACAAGGATTTCACCGCTGTCCGGCTTTAACACGCCGCACGCCATGCGCAAAAAAGTGCTCTTTCCCGCGCCGTTTGTGCCAATCAGCCCGAATACTTCCCCGTTTTTAATACTGACGCTCACATCCTTAACTGCCTGCGTCTTATCAAATTTTTTGCTGATATGTGTCGCTGTTATCATCTTTATAACCTTACTCCTTTCTCAACCTGCGAATTTGTGCTCTAAGCACAATATTTGCAAAACAAACCAGTTTGTTTTGTGAAAAATTTATTTTTCACACTCCCTTCTTTATTTCTTCGATGCACTCCTCAAGCATCTGCCTTAGCTCATCCGGTGCAATCCCCGCAAGCAGTGCCCTCTCAATGCCCTCACGCATCTCCTTCTTCACTTCCTGACGCTTTCTGTCCGCATTTTGAGCGGTCTCGCTCACAAAGCTCCCCTTGCCCTTAATCGTATATATATATCCCGCACGCTCCAGCTCCTGATAGGCACGCTGTATCGTGTTGGGATTTAACGAAAGCTCCATCGCAAGACTGCGCACCGACGGCATCGGTGCGTTTTTCTCCAATGCACCACAGAGAATCAACTGCTCAAAGCGTTCGATAATCTGCTCATAAATCGGGCGTCGGTCTTTGTGGTCAATCAAAATCACGTTTGTCCCTCCTTTCTTATCTGTATTAATACAATTAATACAGATATAATATATTGTATTTGGGGATAAAAGTCAATACCCTTTCACACAGATTTCTGGAACCGCTTTTTCCCCCAAAAAAACAGGCATCTGAACTTGTATATCAGATACCTGAAATATGAATTGCTGATTCTGCACCGTTTTTATCATTTACCTCTATGCTGAATTATGCCTGCAGGAAGAATCCGCCGTTAATTTGACACATACTCAGAAAGAAACGGTAAGCTGCATTTTAAATTTTTCCTCACCATATACGGCATGCGGAATATCCTTGGGCATAATCAGCGTCTCCCCCTCATTCAGGAAAAAGACCTCATCGCCAACGGTAAAACGTCCCTTTCCCTCCAAAACAGTCACCATCGCATCCCCGCCTGCGGCATGGGTAGAAATTTCTTCCCCCTTGTCGAACGAAAAGATTGTCATGCTGACCTTATCATTCTGAACAAGCGTTTTGCTGACTACCTGACCGGGCTGATAGTCAATCTGCTCCTTCAATTGCAGCTTTGTCTGTTTTTCAATATTTTTGTACATAAAAATCCCCCATTCCTGCCATTGCACGCAAATTCCCGACACCAAAAGCATTCGCTTTTTTCCGTATGCATATTACGATTCATTTATTCCAATATTCCTTTCCGCGAGCCTTAATACTGAAGCAATCGGCATAATCATTATTCCGCACAGGAAATTACTGACGCCATGAATGCAGTCCCACGGCAGTCCCGCAATAATCCATGCTATCATTGCCTTAAAGCCTAATCCATAGATGACCGCCTGCGCCGGAGCGTATAATGTTCCAAATAAAAAGCCATGCGCTGCGCATACTGCCATATACACAACAGACTGTATTTTTTTCGGCATCCTCTTTGGAAGAAGCATGACCGCTCCCCAAAGGAGCGTCCATATATATAAATACGGAATCCACCACGCGGCAAAACCGCAGAAAACACCGTTCAAAATGACATAAGTGTAAATAGGATATAATGCTTTTTTTCTATATACAACCGTAAATGCGACCGTAAATACGCCAATCAGATGTACATTGGGTATGAACTCCATAATAATCTTTGAAGCATACATAACAGCCCCAAGCATTCCAAAAACGGCTATCTCCCGAATTGTCAGCTTCATGTCTATTCAACCTTAAAGGAATAGGTATCCCCTTCTGTTATCATGGTAGAATCAACGCCCGTCTGCGCATATTCACCATTAACATAAAATGCCCAATATACACCATCCTTGTCATAATCAGCAGTTATGCCATTGACCGTTTTTACATAAAGACCATAATCACCTTCGTCCCCGGCAATCAATTCAAGCTCCATCAATGCTTCCCCTACGGTTTCTTTGTCCGTATGGATCTCAAACTGTGTTTCATTGCCTTCTTTGTCTACTACGGTAAAAATAAATTTTGTGCTGCCCTCTCCGAGCTGCTTGGGCTCAGACTGTACATTTGTCTGTACATTTGCTTCCGTTCCTTTGCCAGAAGGCATGCCGTTATCTGTGCTGCCATTGCATCCGGCTGTAAACAACGCTATAGCCACAATAAGCGCCATACAAAAGAGAACTGGCAATAATTTTTTTCTGCGTTTCACTTGCATATCCGTTATCTCCTTTAATTTTTATTTCCTCTAAAAACCGGCACTCGCAGTCATAAGAACGAGGATTTGTATTGTCCGGATATTCCGACTTGGCACTCTATTAACCGGCCTTCTCAGATCTGCTCCAATGGCTTTTCCCTAAATTGTGGCTTTTGGTGAGGCTAACAGCATTTCATATATGCCTTACGGCGACGGGCTCGTACAGTATTTGCAACTGTTTCCCCAGACAATACAACTTTATCCGTGTGCACAAAAAAATCTAAAGCGTCGTCTGATACTTTAGATTTCCTTATTTTTTTGCACATTTACATTAATCACTATATCACAAATCAAAATATAAGTCTAGTATTTTTTTCAATAACAATTATACTGTTTATGTAACACCGTTCACAATACGCAACCTTCCATACAAACGGGAGAAGTACGTATACAAATCCGCATACAGCGGGTAAAGAAAGGCAGGATAATGATGGAAAAAACAAACGAATGGCAGCTTGAGGAGCAGCATCTGCGCGAGTGCAGGGCGTTGATTGCCGCAAATATCGAGGAATATGAGCGACAGCTTGAAGAGCGTCATAAAGAAACCAAGGCATTGTTTGACGCAGTGCAAAGCGGTAATGTGGAGCTGTACGACCAAATGGTAACGTCAAGGAGTCTGGAGGAGCATAGCCTGAATCAGTTGAATAAAAACAGGGCCGCTTATGACAGACCGTTCTTCGGAAGAATTGATTACAGGAATCTGGAAGAAAAACTGTCTGAGTCCGTATACATTGGCAGACATGGCGTTTTAAAGGATAAGATTAACGTGGAAGTCGTGGATTGGCGTGCACCGATTGCCTCCGTCTACTATGAAAATGAGCTTGGGGAAGGAAGCTATGAAATTCCTGACAGCAGTGAAAGGGACATGGACAGGAGCCTGCAATACCGCATAGACTTGGGTCTGAAACGTACTTATGATATCGAGGACGGCATCCTGAAAGGGTTTTATGACAGTGATGTGGCGGCAAATGATGAGCTTTTAGTCAAATATCTGAGCAAAAACAGGGATGCGGTTCTTGGAGACATTATTGCCACCATTCAGAAAGAGCAAAATGAGATTATCCGCGAAAGCCCGTTTCGCAATATTATCGTGCAGGGCGTGGCGGGAAGCGGCAAGACGACTGTTGCAATGCACCGCATTTCTTATATTATGTACAATTACAAGGAGCGGTTTACCTCCAATGAATTTTGCATTGTAGGAGGCAGCGATATCCTGATTGATTATATTACGGGCGGTCTGCCGGAACTGGATGTGTATAACGTAAAGCATATGCGCATGGATGAGCTTCTGACATATCTTTTGCACCGGGAATGGCAGAAGAAATACAGGATAACGGCGCCATCCGCGGATCAGGCATGGAAAAGCAAAATGCTGTTTATGGAGGTACTTGAGGAGTACATGCAGTCACTTCGAAATTATATCCTTGGAAACTGCGTCATTTATGATGAAGATATCGGAATGTTATTGTCCCAAAAAAATAATGATGATTTTATTAACGGAAATCCTGATTACTCCATAAACAGACTGCTTTTGACGTTAGATGAGAGGCTTCGCAGCAGAATTAAGCTCCAATGCGCAGATCGGGAAGAGATTGGCATCTATAAAAAGAAGCTGTTACAGTATAAAAATTATTTCCGCTCACACTGCTATCAGGGAAGCGTGGTGAGCCTGTATCTGGATTTCCTGCAGGCTTGGGCAGATGCATATGATATCGATATGACAACTGTGATAAACACAATTAAGCAAGGTATCTTTGATGTCTATGATGTCGCAGCGATGCTGATTATCTATTACAGGGCATTACAGAAAAAACCTGATGATGCGTTTGGACAGATTTTTATTGACGAGGCGCAGGACTTTGGACCGACTGTATATTATGCGCTGCGCACCGTATTGCCGGACTGTTTTTTCACGATTATGGGTGATGTTTCACAGAATGTCAACTATGAATGCGGCATGAATGACTGGGAAGATATGACGCAGAAGATTTTTCATGACAGCAGGGACTCTTTTAAAATTCTGTCAAAGAGTTATCGGAACACAATTGAAATTTCAAATTTTGCAGGGAAAATACTGAAAAGCGCATCTAAAGGGGCATACCGGATAGAGCCGGTTATCCGGCATGGGGAACCGGTGCAGTTTGTAAACAGTATCTCTGTGGAGGAAGCGGTTGGCACGTCAGCGGAACTGATTGAACGCATGAAAGCAAAGGGATATGAGACGGTAGCGGTAATTTGTTTTACCAATGAGGACAAGGAAATGGTATCCAACCGGCTGAGCCGTCAAATCACACTGACAGATGCCTCGAAAGGCGGATTCAGTAAAGGAGTACTGGTATTGGACGTTTCGGAAACAAAGGGACTGGAGTTTGACTGCGTGTTGCTGTGGAAGCCTGATTTAGCGGGATATCAGGGTAATCCGAAAGCTGCAAAGCTTTTATATGTGGCGGCGACAAGAGCGCTGCATGAGCTGTTTGTTGTGAACTAGTATAATCCGCGCTAAATGCCTTAATGTTTGGCGCAGGTTATACTAGTCTGTCGGATGGCAAAAAAGCGTAACGTTTAAACTTTCACACGTTACGCTTTTTCCCCTATAGCATCCCTTTCTCAAACAGCTCATTCGCATAGCGCACAGACCCCATCGCGTCCTTGGAATAAAAATCCGCCCCGATCATATCCGCATACTCCTGCGTCAATACCGCTCCGCCGACCATAACCTTACACCCTGCATGATTCTCACGCAGAAGCCTGATTGTCTCTTCCATGTAAACCACCGTAGTCGTCATCAGCGCGCTTAAGCCCACAAGCCTGACCTGATTCTCCTGGACAGTCTTTAAAATCACCTCCGGCGCAACATCCTTGCCCAAATCAATCATGTCAAAACCATAATTTTCCAACAATGTCTTTACAATATTCTTCCCAATATCATGAATATCGCCCTTAACAGTGGCAATCACGATTTTACCCTTGCTCTTACTGTTCTTTCCCTGCTTCGATAACGTCTCCTTAATTGCCTCAAAAGACGCTTTCGCCGCGTCTGCGCTCATCAAAAGCTGCGGCAGGAACATTTTCTTTTCCTCAAAACCCTTTCCCACCACGTCAAGCGCCGGAATCAGCATCTCATTGATAATCGCAAGCGAGTCCGCGTTTTCCCCCAAAAGCTTCATCGTCGCCTGATACGCACTCTCCGAAAGTCCCTTGACAATCGCTTCATGCAATCCGACCCCGCCTGAAGGAGCACCCTTTTGCACAGTGCTTTGCGGCTGCTCCTTGGCACTTATCTGAGCGCATTTTTCAATGTACTTCATACACTGCTCATCCTCACCAATCAACGCATTAAAGCTGTAATATGCCGCCATCATCGCCTCACTTGACGGATTGACAATCCCCGCACTCAAACCGTTGTTCATCGCCATCGTAAAAAACGCCGTATTGATTTTTACCCTGTCTGGAAGCCCAAACGAGATGTTAGACACACCTAACACCGTATGGAGCCCCATCCCATACCGGATTTTGCGGAGTGTCTCAAGCGTTACGCGCGCATTGTCCTGCCCCGTGCTGATTGTCAGCACAAGCGCATCCATCACAAGATTTTTCTTCGCAATCCCGTACGAAGCGGCAGTATCCACGATTTTTTCCGCCACACGCAGTCTCCCCTCGACCGTCTCCGGAATCCCGTCCTCGTCCAAACAAAGGCACACCACCACTGCGCCGTATTTTTTCGCAATCGGAAAAACACTTTCCATCGACTCCTTTTTGCCATTCACGGAATTTAACATCGGCTTTCCATTATAATACCGAAGTCCTTTTTCCATCGCTACGGTATCAGATGTATCAATCTGTAAAGGAAGGTCAATGATTGCCTGAATGCCCGTCACCGCTTCCTGCATAAGCCTTGGCTCATCGATTTCCGGAAGCCCTACATTCACGTCCAAAATATCCGCCCCGTTCTCTTCCTGCGTCAGCCCCTCTTTATAAATATATTCCATGTTGTTGTCCCGAAGCGCCTGCTTTAACTTCGGCTTTCCCGTCGGATTGATACGCTCACCGATAATCAGCGGTTTTCCCGAAAACCGTACCGCATGGTTATAAGATGACACAACTGTCATATTTTTATCCGAAACGGGCACTATCCGCATATCCTTACAAGTCTCCACAACCTTCCCGATATGCTCCGGTGTCGTCCCGCAACAGCCGCCGACTGCACTTGCCCCCATTTCCACAAGCGTCCGGATGCTCCCGGCAAATTCCTCAGGCTCCACCGTAAACATCGTCTGTCCGTTAACCACAACGGGCAGTCCCGCATTCGGATTAATCACAATCGGAAGCGAACAGCACGCCGTAAGCTCGGGCAGCAGTTTTTTCATCTGCTCCGGTCCCAGACCGCAGTTCAGACCAAGCGCGTCCACGCCAAGCCCCTCAAGCATGGCAACAGCACTTTCCACGTCACCCCCTGTCAGAAGCTTTCCGCCCTCGTCAAAAATCATCGTAACGACAACCGGAAGCGTCGTATTTTCCTTTGCCGCAAGCACTGCCGCCTTAATCTCATAAGGATCGCTAACCGTCTCAATCAATATCAAATCCGCGCCTGCCTTGTCACCCGCTAAGATAACCTCCTTAAAAGCGTCATATGCTTCATCAAAGGATATTTCACCCAACGGTTTTAACAGCTTTCCAAGAGAACCAATATCCAACGCACAGTACATCTCCCGTCCCGCATCGTTCTCCTGCGCACGTACCTTTGCAATTGCAGACCTTGCAATCCGGACGCCCGCGCCCACAAGCTCGTCCACACTGTAGGCAAGATCTTTGCACTTAAAACTATTTACTCCGAACGTATTTGCCGAAACCACATTACAGCCTGCATGAAGATACTCCCTGTTAATCTGCTCAATCACTTCCGGATGCAGAAAATTCCAAGTCTCCGGCACCTCGCCTGCCTGCAGTCCGCGCTCCTGCAGGAGCGTCCCCATTCCCCCGTCAAAAAATAAAAGTTCCTTCCCGATCTTATCCCTAAAGCTCATTGCGTCCTGTCCTTTCTGTATCCCATTATCTTCTATCTTTAAACCCCAAACACGCCTCAAACCCGAAACGCACAGTCCGTCTTCCCGCACCGCTTACACTTTTCAATATGGCAGTTTTCCGGGTTCCCCGTCAGCCCGATAAACGCCGTAACGCTCTTTGTCGGATACATTAAAAGATTCTGCGTCAGCGTAAGACCAATGCGTTTCGTACAGTCCAGCAGGCGGAAAATATCCTTCTGTGTATCAAGCGGCAAATCCCCATAACCGGGACTGAATCGCGGTCTGATAAAAAGCGGCGTACCGCTCTTAGCCTGCGCGTCAAGCCTGATATTTTCCTGAATCAGATTACAGTATGCCTCAATACACGCCGCCGCACATGCCTGCACAACCGATGCCTTTGCCATATTGGATACTTCATACCGCTGCAGCAGCTTGTCCGCCTCAATTCCCAGCGTTGCCGCCAAAAGCGCCACGGTACCGCACTGTGCAAGATTTCCCGCAAGATTCCTGCTTTTTATCCGCATAGTCCCAACAAACACACATTCATCGGCTGTCCTGCAATCGTAAAGCTGATAGCTGTTCTTCGGCTTTATGACCGCAAGAAGCTCCGAGAGGACTTCGTCCACAAGCATATGCACCGTACCGTCAGGCTCGTTTTTGCCGTATCCAAGATATCTGTAGATTTCCTTCTGATTGACCGCAGCCCCAATTTCACTGTTATTCATTTCCATCCTTCTCATCATTTTTACTGTCCGTCATGTTCCCGATAACTATTCAAAGTCTATCATTATGCTCCCTCCAAGTCAAGGCAGAAAGCAGGCTTTACACCCGCTTTCTGCCTAAACCCAAACTTTTTATCCGTTGTCTTTTTCCTCACAGCCGCATGTGCCTGCACTTGAAAATCCGGAAAATCCGCGCGGCTGGATTCTGTCATCGTCACATCCGCAGGGTGCCGGTGCCGGAAGCGGTACCGGTCTGTTATCATCGTGGCATTTGCAGTTATCATTCCGGCTGCAGCAGGATACGCCGCAGTTGTTTCCTCCAAAAAGTAACAGTAAAATCAGTAAACAACAGCAATTCATAAAAACAACTCCTCATACATTAAGAACTTATTCTAATAACTAATGTATGAGGAGTATTTCTTTTTGTTACAGTTTTTACTGCTGTTTGTGCCGTTCTTCCACCCGGATCTGCGGAATGATTTTTTTCCGGATATAACGCACGGTATAGCGCTCGCCTTTTTGGGAAAGCATGACAAGCAGCCGTTCCAAAAGCCTTCTCGTGTCATTATGCATGTACTTTGCCGCGTTCCCGCTTCGATAATATTTTAACGGCAAATCGTCCGTATAGGAGCCCCTATTATAAATTTTCGACGCCGCCACACGGTCCATAAACATCTCCACGACATACCGCAGCGGCATTTTTGCGGGAATAATCCCCGCGCCGCGTCTGGAGCTGTAATCCATCCAGTATTCATAATGGTGCTTATTCCTTCCCTTATGATGAAGCCACGCCGACGAATAGCCCCTGTCAATGCGCTCTGCATTATTGGGACTCTGTGTCCCCTGATAGTAACGCGCACCCACAATAAACTCGCTTGGCATATACTTCGACAAATCATGCAGCAGCCCCTGGCGGTAAAGTCCCACCGAAAAGCAGCCCTTCATCACCATGATTTTATGCTCTGTTATTGTTTTAAAATGCTCCCAAATCTTCACTCCTGTTTATCCTTCTCACAATCTGCCTGGTTTTGCGTCTGATTTTCCTGCTTCTGTTTCCTGACCGCCTTCTTTACCGCCGCCCTTTTCGGACTTTTCTTTGCGGGCGCAGGCTCCGGGAGCCTTTTCCCGATAAGCACTGTGACGCTTCTCGGTGAAATATCAATATAGCCCGTGTTTTTCTCATAGTCGGTCACAAGCATATTTTCCGTCGTCTCAAACGCCTTAACCCATTCATAGTTTGCAATGGACGGCAGCGCAAAGCGGTGTGAATTCCAGTGCATATTGCTTGCGATGTAAATATAATCCGCACTCTGTCCGTCAGACCCATGTCCGCAGTACATAATACCAATATGCCGTATGTTGTCATTCAACTGTACCTTCCATGCCTCCTCGCTGTGGTACGACAAATCCGGATAGCCATGTCCATAACAGTCAAGCATCGACATCGGGGCATCCAAATGCGTCATCGGATGCGCGCGCCGGAAGGCTATAATAGTCTTCACATACTCATAAATATCCGCATTTTTGGTAAGCCCGCGCCAGTCAACCCAGCCCGTTTCATTGTCCTGGCAGTAACAGTTATTATTTCCGTTTTGACTGTTCCCAAACTCATCCCCCGCCATCAGTAACGGCGTCCCCTGCGCCATAAACAGAAAGCTTATCGCGTTTTTTATCTGCGTATGCCGCAGTCTGTTAATTGCCTTTTTGCGCGAAGGACCTTCCACACCGCAGTTCCAGCTGTAATTCTGCTCCGTCCCGTCTGCATTGTTCTCGCCGTTTGCCTCATTGTGCTTTGTCTCATAAGAAACAAGATCCGCCAGTGTAAATCCGTAATAATTTGCCATAAAATGGATAATCCCGCACTTGTTATGGTAGCTGCGCATATGGTACTGGAAGCTTTTCAGCATCGCGTAATCGCCCTTTAAATACCTGCGCATGTCGTACATAAACTCATCCCTGTAATAGGCAAGGTTTTTGCAGTGTGCATATTCCGAATCATGGTATATTTCCTGCAGGTTAAAATCCTCACACATGATTTTCGTGTCTGCAAACAGCGGCTCCGTCGCAATCAGCGTCACAGGAACCCGTTCGCCCTTTAAATGGAACCCGTCAATATGATATTCCAATACCCAGTGCTTTAAAATTTCCAAAATATAACCCTGTTTTACCGAGGCAGGAAAATAAAACTGCATAATAACCTCAATGCCGTTTTTATGAAGCTCCCGCACCATGCATTTAAATTCCGAGACAACATCATTGCCCGCCGAAAACGACGCCTTGGGTACAAAGTAAAATGCCTCCTTATATCCCCAGCAGTTTAGCCGTTTTGCACGGGCGGGTTCTCCGCCGTCCTCTATTTTAGCGTCAATATGCTCCACCTGATACTCTATCGTGTGCGTCATGGCGATGCTCTCGGCATTTTCCCACTCGCACTCCTCAAACTCATATGCGGGCATCAGTTCTATCGCATTTATTCCAAGCTCATTCAAATAGGGAATCTTTTCTATGATTCCCGCAAAGGTTCCCTTGTTCTTTACC
Organism: Lachnospiraceae bacterium UBA7110; assembly: GCA_002492295.1. GTDB lineage: Bacteria > Bacillota > Clostridia > Lachnospirales > Lachnospiraceae > COE1. Next base: position 8,647 of record DKYC01000009.1, on the reverse strand, counting down.
TTCGACGAGCTGTGCCTCGTAAATCCCCTTACGTTCAGGCAGTACATAATGCTCTCATTATAAGGGATACAGGGGCGCATCGTACCCTGCCAGTCAAACGCCGCATGATAAAAACTGCCACGCAAAAACGGGCGTCCAAGCTCGCCGCCCCTCCATTTTTCATTTCCGACAATGCATTTCGCATATGTATCTACAAGCACTTTTTCCCCAACGAAAAAATTGTATTCATAACGTGCACTGTCCAAACCCTCTATTAAGGCACAGAAAATATTTCCGACCCTGTATTTTTTATCAAATAATATACGTTCCTTCTGTTCCACCCCTTTGCGGTAGAGGATAATACCGCACTCTTCATTCGTATTATTTACCATTGAGAAATTAATGCTCCCATCCTCTTTCAGTGAGGCCCCCAATGGATATGGATGTCCGTTCTTAATTCTTAGTTTTTTCATAAAACCTTCCATTCCTGTCAACGTCTATTCTATCCGTTTCTCTGCGCGCATTGCCCTTGTTTACAGTAACGTACTATACCACAGCAGTTATACTATGGCAGGCAGAAATAACTGAATTTCATCATGTATGACAAAATCCACCCTTCTGTCCGACAAATGCTTTTCTTTTGTAAAAAGAACCTTAAGCTGGCTGCGGTTCGGATCCGTATTGTATTCCAGTCTGTCATTATACATATTCTTTCCCATAATCAGGAGAACATCCGCGGCCTCACATGCATTTGCAGCCGCCGTCATGGTTTTCGCGTCAACACGTTCCCCAATCAGCCGGATATTCGGTCTCACAGCCGTATTGCATTTATCGCACAACGGAATACCCGGTGCTTTTTTCATATACTGAATGTCAAATACCTTATTGCAGTGTGTACATTTGTTCGAGTTCATGTTTCCGTTCAATTCAATTACATTTCCAAAATGAATTCCCTGCGGAATACCATGAAAATTCTGGCTGATTACTGCCGAAAGCTTTCCCTGCGCCTGCAGCCGTAAAAGCGCATCATAAGCCGGCGTCGGCCTGACCTCCATTGAAAGGATTTCATTTTTATAAAAACGATAGAACCGCTCAACTTTCGCATTATAAAAACTGGTGGAAAGCATGTCCTCCGGGGTATATCCATAGAGTTCCTCCGCCCTGTAGGTCTCTTCGTTGCTGTCAAGGTCATAGCCGCCACCCTCTACCAGCATCTCAATACCAAGCACCGCCACGATATTCCTTGCAGCCGCCACCCTTTTCCGAATGTAATTGATTACTTTCTCATCTGTTTCCAATTTCATGATAGTCCCTCTATTCTTTAAACTATACCCCACTTTCATAATACTCGCTACCCATACCCCGTGTCAAGTAAATACGCAAAGCTGTACGGAAACTATTTGACGATTATTATTATAATTTATTAAAATACCTTGATTTGCACGCACAATTTAGGTAATATAATAATATGTGCTTTGCTTAATTTCCGCCCCCAAAGGCAGCGGGTCAAAAATCATCAGGTAAGCATAGTAAGAAAGAAAGGTATGGTATAAAAATGGCTGAAAACGATACGAACGGCTATGATGACGAGGAAATGACCGTTGAACTCGAACTTGAGGGCGGCGAGACAGTCAGCTGCGCAATCATTACAATTTTAACGGTTGACGAAAAAGATTATATTGTTCTGCTCCCACTGGATGAAAACGGAAAAAACGAGGACGGTGAGGTGTGGTTTTACCGGTATACGGAGGATGAGAACAATCCGAATGACGAGCCGTCCCTCTCCTATATTGACAATGACGAGGAATATGAAAATGTGGCTGACGCGTTTGACGAATATCTTGATACCGTCGAATTTGATGAAATTGTCAGTGCTGACGAAAATAAGGAGAACAGTTAAACAAGGAGGATTTTAAATAATGGATGAAGCAATTGCGAAGGAGAAATCGCTTATCATAGACAGGACTTACACCTGCCCTGTATGTGATAAGAAAATACGCGCAAAATCGGTAAAATCCAATTCCGCTAAATTTATTGATACAATGGCGGATTTAAGACCGATTCACAACAATATCAATGTCACGAAATATGATGCCATCTGCTGCCCAAACTGTGGTTTTGCGGCGCTCACGAAAAATTTCACCAATACAACCGCAACGCAGCGTAAACTGATTCGGGAACAGATTCAGGCAAACTACAAGTCACACGAGGAAGTAGAGTGTGATACCTATACAACCGAGGTTGCCATAAGCCGTATGAAAATGGCGCTTTTATGCACCGTTACCAAGGGCGGTAAGGACAGTGAAATCGGAAATGTCTGCGTCAAAATCAGCTGGCTTTACGAAAGCCTCGCAGAAGAGCTTGACGAAAACGACCCCTCTACGGAAGAAAAACGCGCGCTGTATCTCAAGGAGGCGGACAATGCCGCTTTCAAGGCATATGAGCATCTCTCCAATGCAAGAATGAAGGAAAGTTTCCCAATTGCAGGCATGAACGAGACAACGCTCGACTATCTTCTCGCTTACTATGCCTACAAAAAGGGAGACTATCAGATTTGTATGCAGCTTCTTTCGGGTGTGGTAACGAGCCGGAGCACATCCCCCCGTTTAAAGGAAAAGAGTCTAGAGCTAAAAGAACTCGTTGCTCCCAAGCTGCGCGAAAACTAACGGGAAGCAAACCCTCTTGTGCTACCCGAATATTTCATTCAGAAACCGTGAAGGCAGGAAATTTCCTGCCTCTTTTTCTTGGATATGAAACAGGAAAAGCTTCTCCTTTGCGCGCGTCATCGCCACATAAAACATACGCCGTTCTTCCTCAAGTTCCACATCCGTTACCGCCTTTTTATGCGGCACAACGCCCTCATTCAGATCAGGCAGGATAACAACCTTCCATTCCAAGCCTTTCGAGGCATGCATTGTCACGATATTGACGGCATCTTCCGCATCCTTTTTCCTGCGCGCAGCCGCTTTCTGCATTACCGTTTCATAACCAGCAATATGCCCAAGCCACTCTTCTATCGTGTCAAAATCCTTTGCTGTCTGCTGCAGCTCATCAAGCTCCTTCATCTTTTGGGCGCTGTCAGTCCCCCTCTCCAAACACTGCTTTCTGATATGCGCATCATAACCTATGCCCTTTCGTATGTAATTTACTGCCGCATACGGATTTAATCCCCTGATAAACTGAAAATCATCATACATCTGAATAATATTCCGAACAACATAATCCTCATTCCTGCACGCGTATATCAGCTCCTGCGCCGAAAAAGGCTTTAACGGCACGTTACTCCTTCTGATATAGCGCACAGGGCTGTTCATAATCCGGAAAAAATCCGGGACATTATCCTCATAAAGCGCATACCGGAGATAAGCTGTCAAGTCCATCGCAATTGGTGACTGGTAAATATTTTTCGGCTTTTCCCTGAGGCGAAAAGGAATCCCTTCCTGCATAAGACTCTGTGCCGTATATACCATATGGTTTCCCGTGCGGTAGAGAATCGCAATGTCGCTGTAACGTGCCCCTTCCTGTTCCATATACTGTTTGATTAAAAGCGCCGTATTTTTTGCCTGCTGATGCTTGGATTCAAAGGAATACAGTCTGACCCCGTCAGTCATCGGATTGTTTGTTTCCACCTGCTTTAAAAACCGCGTCTTATTATGTGCAACCAGCTTTCCCGCCATCTCCACAATATCCCTCCTGCTCCTGTAATTGACGTTTAACAGAACCCGCTTTGCGTTCGGATAATCCTTTTGAAAATTTAACATAATTTCCGGCTTCGAACCGCGAAATCCATAAATTGCCTGATCGTCATCCCCCACGATAAAAAGATTATCCTGCGGTTTCGCAAGCAGCCTTACCACCTCATACTGTAGCGGACAAATATCCTGAAATTCATCAATTAAAATATACTTAAAGCGCTCCTGCCACAATTTAAGCGTTTCCTGCCGTTCCAAGAGCAAATCACGGCACAAAAGCACCATATCATCAAAATCAATCAGCCTGCGGCTGTTCATTTCTTTTTTATATGCGGCATAAATATACTCAAATTCCGCCTGCGGTACGGTTTCACTCACAAGCTCCTGCGGGACAATTCCGTTGTTTTTAACTTTGCCGATTTCTGATAAAAGCCGCTGTATCATATCATTGTCTGTATCCTGTGTCTGGCTCTCATTTTGCTCCTGACCGGCATACTCAGGCGGCACCGTTTCAAGAATCCGGGCAATCAGTTTATATTTATCGCCCTCCCTGATAATATTTTCAGCTGTAAACTTGTAAGTGTATCTTAATATATTGAAAAACGTGGCGTGAAAGGTTCCGAAATTGACAGGACAGCCTTTTTGATTTGAAATTTGAAGAAAACGCTCCTGCATTTCCAACGCAGCAGCCTTCGTGAAAGTAATAACAAGAATATCCTCTGGTTTTACATGATGCTCTTCGATTAAATATTTAATTCTTTGGGTGATTACAAATGTTTTTCCGGAGCCGGGACCTGCCAATACAAGCATCGCCCCGTCCCCGTGTGTTATGGCAGCTTGTTGTGCCTCGTTTACGTTCAGGTTATCCGGCATTTTCAAGTAATTCAATACCCTTTCTGATTCGAATCAGGGTCTCTCCTTTTCCGAGCACCTCCATGATTTCCGTCGCACCCGCCGGCGTCATCTGGAGTCCCGAAACCGCTGTCCTTATTGGCCACATCACGTAACCGTTCTTTACCCCCTTCTTTTCCACATACGACAATAAAAGCCGGTAAAGCGCGTCGTTCGTATAATCCTCCTGCTCCTCCAGCATTGGAAGTACTTCTTTTAATACCTCGAGTGCACTTTCCTGTGTCGTTTTCATCTTTTTGTGCGCATACATTGCGGTGTCGTATTCCGGCAGTGTCTCAAAAAATCCGATTAGACCTGCAATCTCCGGAAATACTTCAATTCTCGTCTTTACCATTTCCGCTATTTTTTTCAGGTCAAGGTCCTTATGAATGACTTCCCTGATATACGGAATCGCCATCTCATAAAAGCGGTCAAAATCCATCGCTTTGATATACTCGCCATTCATCCACTTGAGTTTATTCATATCAAAGACAGAAGGCGACTTGTTTATCCGGGTGTAATCAAAATTTTCAATAAGCTCGTCCAGTGTAAAAATTTCCCTGTTATCCTCCGGGCTCCACCCGAGAAGCGCCACAAAATTAATAATTGCCTCCGGCAGTATCCCCTGCTCCACAATATCCTCAAACGAAGAATGCCCGCTGCGCTTGCTGAGCTTTTTGTGCTCCTCGTCCGTAATCAGCGGCAGATGCACATACACTGGAATTTCCCAGCCAAACGCCTCGTAAAGCCTGTTATACTTTGGCGTCGAAGAAAGATATTCGTTTCCACGCACCACATGCGTGATTTCCATCAAATGATCGTCAACCACATTTGCAAAGTTATAAGTCGGATACCCGTCCGATTTTATCAAAATCATATCGTCAAGTTCGGAATTATCCACGGAAATATCCCCGTAGAGTTCATCATGAAAGCTTGTCGTGCCCTCAGTCGGGTTGTTTTGTCTGATTACATACGGAATACCGCTCGCAAGCTTCTCGGCAACCTCTTCCTTGGAAAGTCCCAGACAGTGCTTGTCATAAACCGTGATTTCCTTTCCTTCGACGACTTCCGATTTCAGGCTCGCAAGCCGCTCCTTATCACAAAAGCAGTAATACGCCTCCCCCTTGTCCACAAGCTCCTTTGCATACTTCATGTAAATGCCCGCCTTTACGCGCTCGCTCTGCACATACGGGCCATATCCCTTGTCCTTATCCGGTCCCTCGTCATAGACAAGTCCCGTCTGCTCCATCGTTTTATAAATAATCTCCGTCGCGCCTTCGACATACCGCTCACGGTCCGTATCCTCAATGCGGAAAATAAAATCCCCTCCTGCATGCTTTGCAATCAAAAATTCATACAGTGCGGAACGCAGATTTCCGACATGCATTTTCCCCGTGGGACTTGGCGCAAATCTGCACCTTACCTTCTGTGCCATGTTCTATTCCTCCATATTCTCATCGTTTCTTTTCCTTTAATTTTTTCAAAATCCTATCATAAAATTTTACCAATCGTTTTACATAAAGTCAAGCAATCTGTCAAATTATCTGCCGAAACCATATTCGTAAAAGGAAAAATGCAAAGCCTTATTCATTGAATAAGACCTTGCATCTTTGTTTATAAACCATTACCGCTGCCTTTTTCATATTGCCGTTATTTACTGCTAACCAATCTTCTGTAATTTTTCCGAATGCTCAGCTACTACCTTTTTGAGTATCGATATATCCTGTTTCATTGCCTCATAATCTTCAACACTATCTTTATATCTGTCATAAGTCGAAGTATAACAGGCTTCAATTGTATTCAGCCTTGGTAAAATTTTATTTTCCTGAGTCAATTCAATGTTTTTAACCCTGCCTTTCACCTCACCAATATCTTTTTTCATACCATCGATATCTTTTTTCATTGCCTGTATGTCTTTCGTTACAGAATCCAATTTCACATCCATCATATTTGATATGGCAAGCAGCAATTCATTATCAGTCATAGCATAACCTCCTCATTGTTGACACTTTTATTATACCAAATATCTCTGATTTTTCAATCCATTTATCCATATTATAAAGGATAAAATGCACCGGCAGCTGCGCCTGACCGGTCTTTCTCTTTTTCTTATACTAATCGCATGGAATAAAGACAGGATTTTTTATCCACATGCTCCCTTTACGCCGGATGCACTCCTAAACCCGCAAAGAATTCATTGTAATCCGCATCAAAAATCTTCAGCAACACGGCAATTTCCGACATGCGGATATTGTAAACGCCGCTTTCAATTTGCGAATAAATACTCCTGCTGCTTTCAATTCCATGTTCATTTAGTTTTGCAACAACCTGCTCCTGCGTCAGATGGGCTTTTCTGCGCCATATGTATCTTCCGCTCCTTCCCCCAAATATTGTAATGTATTTTTAGAAGAATTAATGTATTTCAGCATATTAATATAGCTTCTGTGCACTTCGCCTTCATTTCTCGTAACCTGCAATCTCTTGTCCCTGTTCATTCCGCCCTGTCCAATAGCCAATTGTATAAAATCCTAATCCAAAATATAGGTGGCATCATCATTTACATATAGTTCTAACAATCTTTGCCGGAACTCCTGCCACACTTATATTTTCATCCGTAAATGACTTATTCACCACAGCATTGGCTCCTATTTTTACATTTGAAGCTATTATAATGTTTCCAAATATCTTAGCTCCCGGACCTATATATACATTATTACCAATTATCGGCACACCACCGCTTTCATCAGCTCCAATATTAACACACACATGAACTCTAGCATTTTCTCCTACCCTGACCTTGTTATTGACTACAAGTGTTCCTCTATGAACCACACACAAACCTTTTCCAAATGTAAATGGTGGAATACTCCATCCAGTTGTTTTTTCATAATGCCTAAGTATGATTTTATACAAAAATATCCTTACATTATGTTTGCGACTTATACTATATTCTAATCTTCTAAGCACTACTTGATACATATACAAATCGCCTGCTTTAATTTTGTCAATAATGCCAATGGACTTGTTTCGTCCAAATCTTGCATATGCATCAGCTTCTAAATATTCTCTTAGTTCTTTCTTTGTATACATCATTATCCTACCCATATCTCTTTAATATCATAAAAAATGTCCTGATTCCATTCTCATACACCTTCCTATATAGTTCTCCTAAATAATACTTTATTTTTACCAATTTTCTTCCTGCATTTCTATGCAAATATATTTCTTTATAATACGACTTCTGCTCTGAATATTTCCAACCTTTCTCCCCCGTCATTGCTTTATAATGTAAATATCGTTTAGCATAATAACTTTTTGTGAACTCTTTATACCATGGTCTTTGATAGCCTTTAAAATGAACTATCACCGGACTTTCTATCGCTTCCACTATCTGTTTTTGATTGAAATATCCTCCAAGCGAATACAGCTTTTTTCTTATAATAGAATAATATTGAAATCCCCAATAATTATACTTTAAATCAAGCGTAAGCATCTCATTATCTTTAATTACATTATTAATAATCGACTGTGCCCCATATGCATATTGCTTATTTTTTGAAAAGTCTTCCACTATTCTGTCAAAAATTTTTTCTTCTCTCCATTTTTTCAGATTGATTAACATTACACCTGTATTATAATAAACTTTTCTCGATTTAGCCAATTTATATTCTGATTCACTCGTAGAAAGAAGTGTTCCAGGGGAAGCAACAGCTCCTATTAATTTGTCGCCCAATGATACATTTTGTATACTATATATAGAGCCTTCAACTATTGTATCTGAATCTAAATAGAATATTTCATCCAATGTAGGAAATAGCTTATCCATCATAAACTGTAAGCAACCTACAAGAGTACCATAATAATCCAATACTTTCTTTTTAGTTATATTATCAAGATTTCTTTCCAAACATTCCTGTGCAAGTGCAAAATAAATATCTCTATTATACCTATGCGCAATATTCTTCAGCCTATTAATATTCAGTTCTTCAATACCATTATCTCCTATAAATATACTAATTTCTTTTACATCTTTATTATTCTCTAATAAAGACAAAAGCGAAATTCCTGTATGTTGTGCAAAATTA
>DKYC01000082.1:20768-21592 GCA_002492295.1 Lachnospiraceae bacterium UBA7110 | reverse complement strand
TTTACACTGTTTATTATGATGTGGGCATGAAGATGTTCCCTGTCTGTATGGACAGCTACCACTGCCTCATATTCACCTGCAAATGCCTCCTCGGCAAACCGCATTGCAATATCATACATAATCTCCGGTGTTCCCTCTCCGGGTTTTAGGGATATTACAAAATGATATCCCTGCCTTCCTCCGGTTTTGCCAAACATCTGCTTTGTCGCCTTCATCTGCTGGTAAGCCATCTCCGGCAGGCAGTTGATACCGCCTGCCAGATTTGCTTCCCCAAGCTTTTTCGGTTGTAAAATATAGTTGATGGAATGCTCCAGATGAATGTCTATTCGAGCCTTGCTGCTTGCCTTCATATGCATCATCTTGGTTATTGCCACCTGTTCACCACCTCCTGCAACAAATCCTTTATCTGTTCAAGCAGATGATTTCCTGTCTGCATGGTGCTGTCAAAGACATAGCCACACCCGTTGGCAGTTCTTGTCATCTGATTGTAATTGTTACAAAGACCGGAAATCTGACTGATCAGATTCCGTCTGTCGTAAGCAAGCGTTGTATCTACTCTTCCACCATGAGTAATCAGATACCTTACATAATCTGATAATTTCATGTTGTTGGCTTTGGCATCATACTCTGCCTGCTCCCGTTCCTCATCCGACAAGCGGATGGTAAAATTCTTCCTTGGTTCTATCAATTGTCTTCTTCGTCCTATAAGCAATCCCTTCTTTCGTTTCTTTTTTTCTTTATCCGTCATTGGAAGTTCCCTTTAGGCTGCCCTGTTTCCAAAACTTGTGTAGAGAGAATTTGTAAAATTCTTCCTTGGTTCTATC
>DKYC01000082.1:18767-20514 GCA_002492295.1 Lachnospiraceae bacterium UBA7110 | reverse complement strand
TGTGTAGAGAGAATTTGCCAGATATGTAAAACGCAGTGCGTTTTACAGAATCTGGTTAGGGGGAGCAAAATCCCCCTAAGACCCTCTCAATATATGCCCCATTCGGGGCAATTATTTGTAATATCAGCTGTACTACTAGCTCCCATCTGTATTACTGTCGGTATTACCATAAAATAACCTGTATCACACCCGGTATTACTTTTTATAACTTTGTAATACCAGGTGTATTAACTTCTTATGACCTACTTGCCACAGTTACGTCAAAAACGACATCGCATAATTCGCAATATCATCATCCAATATCTCCAAAGATTCTTCAGAAACTTTGGAAGTTTCTTCACTTTCTCCCAGTGTTGTCTGCGATATCTCATGTGATATCAGATTATCAGTCTGCATTACAGCCAGACCTTTCACTTGCTCCTCGACAATCAGCTTCACTGCATTAATAATCCTGTCTGCTTCTCCAGACATTGCATTCTGGATTGCCTCTCTCTGGGCATTCAACTCACAAACAAGACGCTTCTCACTCTCATCCTGCTTTATGCCCTGAACTACTCTTATCAACGCACTTTTAATAAACTTGCTCTTATCTCCAAAACAGGGTTCTATGGCATCTCCGGTCAAAAAACTCCAAATTTCCATATCCTCTTCCCTGTTCAGGTTCAGACGGAAGCTGATTGTCACACTGTCACCACGTGCCATACTGCCTCCTTTCCGGTTTCCACGGTTCATACGCTTCAGGTATCTTTTGATTGCAGTAGCCAAATGCTTTTGCTATAATGTATTTGCAAGATACATAGCGAAGCTTTGGCTTTGCAACCAAGTCCTTTCCTAATCGGATTGGACTTTTTCTTTCGCCTGATAGTTGCTTTCCTCTGCTACCATACAGACTGTCAGGTCATCACACGGATTGTAGTAATCTGCATATCCGTAAATCTTCTGCTCAAAGTATTTACGGGGGCATTTCCCACGCATGGTGTAGTACCCTTTAGCATCCAGTTCGGCATTGTATGCCTTAATGACTGCATATGCCTTTGTCATACCTACTCCCAGAATCTGACTGACTTCCTTTGCATCAATAAATGCTTCCTTTGTAGTTATCATACGTCTCCTCCTTTCCATTAAATTTGCATTACCGATACAGATTTGAAACCTTCTGTTAAATCATTCAAGTTATAATCCGTACTTTCAGTTCGTATTTAATCATAATACATCTTTCAAAACATGTCAATGGATTTTTATAAAAATATGCACTTGCAATTCGTATTAGTTCATGGTATAGTATTTATGACGTTATAAATCAGTTACTTTTTGATACGGATTTCTTGATTTTACGCAAAACACGAATCAAAACAACTGAACAGTAACAGTAATATAAGGAAGGTGATGATATGGCTTTATCAGATGACCAGCGTTTTGCCATGTATACCGCAGAGGAAATCGGTAATGCAATTAAGAAACGCCGCAGACAGTTAAAGATAACGCAGAAAGAATTTGCCCAAAGACTTGATAAGTCGGAGCGTACCATTCAAAAATACGAATCCGGCGAAATCACCATGAAGATTGATTTAATCAAACAGGTGGCTGATGAACTGGATATTCCATGGCAGGAGCTTCTTGAAGCAAAGTCTGATAAGATTGGTATCGTATCCGCAGAAGAGGATTTTCCATCTTATCGCTTCCATAACCTGTCAGACGTTATCAATGCTTTATTTGCCATAACGGAGATTAAAGATATTGCATTCCA
>DKYC01000082.1:0-18409 GCA_002492295.1 Lachnospiraceae bacterium UBA7110 | reverse complement strand
ACCTATAATGCAGACTTCTGTCTCTTTATGGAAAACTGGATGAATAAGCTTGCTGCTTTACAAAGCGGCTTCATAAGTCAGGAACAGTTTAAAACCTGGAAAAGAGAAACTCTAGAATATTACTCTGACAGCTTCTTCTCCGATTTCAGCTCACAGAGAGAAAAAGCAAAAAAGAGCAAGGGAATAAAAAAGAAAACCGATTATTCAACCATACAGATTGTTTCTACCAAAGAAGAGGATAACTAAAAACCTCAATAATATTTGCAAAAATGTAGATTATATCATAGCCTTTGGAAACATGCACCCATAACTTGAATTTTCAAGCTGGTGCGATACATACCGCAATTATGTGGTTCTGCTTTAGAACAATATCCGATGCAAGATTTTCGGACAATTCTAAAGATACTTACAATTCACAAAGGAGATGATGTTTATGCCAGCTTACAAAGATAACAAGACTGGTAAATGGTTCTGCAAGTTCTACTATACGGACTGGCAGGGCAACAACCGACAGAAGTGGAAACGAGGCTTCGCCACCAAAAAGGAAGCTCTGGCTTATGAAAGGGATTTTCTCGAGAAGCAGTCTGCCAACCCGGATATGACTTTCCAGAATCTCTACGAACTTTATATGGAGGATATGACCGCCCGCCTGAAGCAGTCAACCATCCTGACCAAGAAGCATATTTGTGAAACTCACATCCTACCTTTCTTTGGCAAGAAGCCAATCAATGAAATCAAGGCTTCTGATGTGAGAAGATGGCAGAATCAGTTGATGAATTCCCCAAAAGGATATTCAAAAACGTATCTGAAAACCATCAATAATCAGCTTACCTGCATGATTAACTACGCAAAACGCTTCTACGATTTAAACACGAATCCCTGTGGTCAGGCTGGAAGCATCGGACAGGCGAAGGCAGAGGAAATGGATTACTGGACTTACGATGAGTATATTGCTTTTCGTGAGGGCATTAAGGACAAGCCTCTATCCTATATCTGCTTTCAGGTACTGTATTGGACCGGAATGCGTGAAGGGGAGCTTCTGGCTCTTACTGCTGCTGATATCGACCTTGTTGCAAAACAGATTGATATCAATAAAACCTATCAGCGTCTTCACGGGGAGGATATCATTACCACTCCAAAAACAAGGAAAAGTAAGCGGAAAGTTCCGATTCCGGATTTCCTGTGTAAGGAACTGCAGGAGTATATGGATTCCCGCTATATGCTTGCTCCAAACGAGAGGCTCTTTCCCATTACAAAATCTTTTCTCTCCCACGAGATAGAAAGAGGCTGCAAGAATACCGGTGTAAAGCGAATCCGTATCCATGATATCCGCCACAGTCACGCCAGTTTACTTATCAATCAGGGGTGTGATGCACTTATCCTCGCAGACAGGCTTGGACACGAAAAGGTATCCACAACATTGAATACTTATTCCCATCTGTTTCCACATAAACAGCAGGAGCTGGTGGACAATCTGGAACAACTTGCAGCTACGGTTGGTGTCACGCCAACCCCAGAGCCTCCAATGGGAAATCCACTGCTTGAAACCATGGGAATTTCCTATGATGATAATATAACAAGTGGTTCCGTTGCTTCGGATACAGCATATGCCAATGCAGGACTCCCATATGGTCCTATGCCAAAAGAAACAGCATCAGGAAAAGTAATCCCGATGCCTCAAAGAAAAGCTATCTAAAAAACAAAACGATGTGAAATAGAGTAGTTGCGGTTAGTAGCAAAACAGTAGCAGAACAAAAAGGAAAGTCCGGGAACGCCCTGTTTATAAGGCTTCCCAGACTTGTGGATACTATTCGAACTCAATCGTCCCCGGCGGTTTACTGGTCAAATCATAAAACACCCGATTTACCCCCCGCACCTCATTAATAATCCGGCTCATTACCACCTGCAGCACCTCCCACGGCACCTGTGCGCTCTCCGCCGTCATAAAGTCAACCGTATTCACCGCCCGCAGTGCCACCGCATAATCATAAGTCCGCTCGTCCCCCATCACACCAACGCTCCGCATATTCGTAAGCGCCGCAAAATACTGTCCAATACTCCTATCAAGTCCGGCTTTCGCAATCTCCTCTCGGTAAATCGCATCCGCATCCTGCACAATCCGCACCTTCTCGGCAGTAACTTCCCCAATAATCCGAATCCCAAGCCCCGGTCCGGGAAACGGCTGTCTGTAAACCAGCTTCTCCGGTATCCCAAGCTCCAAACCCGCCTTGCGCACTTCATCCTTAAACAAATCCCTCAGCGGCTCAATAATCTCCTTAAAATCCACAAAATCAGGCAGTCCTCCGACATTATGGTGCGATTTAATCACTGCCGACTCCCCTCCAAGTCCGCTTTCCACCACGTCCGGATAAATCGTCCCCTGGGCGAGGAAATCCACCGCACCAATCTTCTTAGCCTCTTCCTCAAACACACGGATAAATTCTTCTCCGATAATCTTACGCTTGCGCTCCGGCTCCGTCACCCCTGCAAGCTTCGCATAATACCGCTTCTGCGCGTTGACACGGATAAAATTCAAGTCAAAACCTCCATCCCGGCCAAAGACCGCTTCAACCTCATCGCCCTCATCCTTACGCAAAAGTCCATGATCCACAAACACACAGGTAAGCTGATTCCCAATCGCCCGCGACAAAAGACCTGCCGCCACCGACGAATCCACACCGCCGGACAGTGCAAGCAAAACCTTGCCATCTCCAACCTTTTCCCGGATCTGCCTGACCGACTCCTCCACAAAGGAATCCATCTTCCAAGTCCCGGCGCAGCCACAGACTCCGCGCACAAAATTGTAAAGCATCTTCGTTCCCTCGACCGTATGCAAAACTTCTGGATGAAACTGAATTGCATAAAGCCTCTTTGCCGCACACTCCGCCGCAGCCACTGGACAGTCCGCCGTATGCGCGGATACCGTAAAACCCGGTGCAGCCTGAGAAATATAGTCATTATGACTCATCCAGCAAACCGTCGTTTCTGACACATCCGAAAATAACGCAGAAGACGTATCTACCGCAACCTGTATTTTTCCGTACTCCCGCACCGGTGCCTTTTCTACCCTGCCGCCAAGCAAAAACATCATCAGCTGCGCTCCATAGCAAAGCCCCAGTACCGGAATGCCCAGCTCAAACAACTCCTTCTGATACGTCGGCGCATTCTCCTCATAGCAACTGTTCGGACCACCCGTCAGGATAATTCCTTTTGGATTCATTGCCTTTATCTGTTCAATATCCGTCTTGTAAGAATAGATTTCACAATAAACATTGCACTCCCTGACACGTCTTGCCACCAACTGGTTGTATTGACCTCCAAAGTCAATCACAATCACCTTTTCTGCGGAAAGCATTTCCTTCCTATCCATCTGTATTCCCTCCATGTATCGGTATCTTTATTTTCTGTAAAATTTTAACGAATAAAATTGGTTCGGTGGAAATCTTCCTTTTGCGGAATCCCATATCGTTCCTTACCAAGCGCTATACTTTTCATCAAAAACGACATATTTCTCGCCAGTGTCCTCATCCCCTGCAGACCCTCTCCGTCCTGTAAAGCCTCACCCGGCGCCGCGCCGTGAATACTATTCCAATACTGTCCCGATGCTACCGGCATCCCTGATATCGTGAAAAATTTATTTAATTCATCAAATGTGGCAGACAAGCCGCCCCTTCTTGCCGCCACGACACTGGCACCGACCTTCATCGTTTTGTCAAAGGGCGTACTGTAAAACAGTCTTGTCAAAAATGCCACCAATGTCGCGTTTGCGGACGCATAGTAAACAGGACTTCCTACCACCATCCCGTCGCATTCTTCAAACTTCGCGGCAGTCTCATTGACCATATCATCAAAAACACATTTTCCCGTTTTCCTGCAGGAAACACACCCGATACAACCGCGAATCGCCTGGTTTCCCACGGAAATGATTTCGACATCCACATCCTCCTGTTGAAAAATACGTTCCATTTCATGCAGTGCAGTCGCCGTATTTCCGTTCGGCCGCGGACTTCCATTAATCATCAACACTTTCATTTTATCAAATCCACCTTCCCATAAATTATAGATTTCTAAAGCGTTTTCCTTTTTCCAAGCACCTCATCCAGCATTCCCATCAGCGTCCTGATATCAATCGGTTTCGCAATATGTCCGTCCATTCCGCTTCTGAGTGCCTCCTGCTTATCCTCCTCAAAGGCATTTGCCGTCATTGCCAAAACGGGAAGCGCTGCCAACTCTTGATTTTCCAGTTTCCTGATTGCCCGTGTCGCCTCATATCCGTTCATCACAGGCATCTGCACATCCATCAGCACAACCTGATAATATCCCGGCTCCGAGCCCTTGAGCATATCCACCGCAATTTGACCATTCGATGCAACCTCTACGGAAAATCCGGCTTCCTCCAAAATCGCAACAGCAATTTCCTGATTTAACACATTGTCCTCCGCAAGCAGAATACGCCCGGTACGAAGCGGCTCGTTTGACGCCTCATGAGGCTTCTTTGCATTATCAACATTTACAATGGAATAAAGACATCCCCGCAGTTCTGAGAAAAACAGCGGCTTACTGCAGAATGCGGTCACACCTGCCTCCCGCGCTTCCTCCTCAATGTCAGTCCAGTCATATGCTGTCAGGACAATAATCGGAACATCCTTTCCTGTTTCCTGTCGAATCCTCCTTGCCACCTCAACACCATTCATATCGGGCAAAAGCCAGTCAATTATGTATACAGAATACGGGTCATCCCGCATGACGGACTGGCGCGTGCGCAAAACTGCCTCTTTTCCCGACAGCGTCCACTCCGCACGCAGACCAATCTGCTGGAGCATGCATGATACATTGTCACAGGTGTTGAAATCGTCATCCACTACCAACGCACGCAGACCAGTCAGCTCCGGAATGGACTGCGGCTCCTTTTTCCCTTCACCGTCCAAGCGAAGCGGAAGGGATACAATACACTCCGTTCCCATCTTCTGCCTGCTCTTTACCTCAATGGTGCCGTTCATCATATCCACAATATTTTTGGTAATCGCCATTCCAAGCCCGGTTCCCTGAATGCCACTGATTGTAGAATTGCGCTCCCGCTCAAACGGTTCAAAAATATGCGCAACGAATTCCTCACTCATGCCAATTCCAGTATCCTTAATGCGGAATTCATAATTAGCATACCCTGCCGGGGCGCCGCCCTTTTCAATCACTTTCATGCTGACCATACCGCCTGCACCCGTATACTTAATGGCATTGCTCAACAGATTCAAAAGCACCTGATTCAGGCGCAGCCTGTCACAGCAGATTTCCTCATTATGAATATCAACAGCATCCATATACAAATCCAGCTGCTTCGCATGGATATCCGCCTGAATAATGTTTCGCAGCTCATGCATAATATCAGGCAGGCTGCACGGTTCCTCCTCCAAATGGATTTTTCCGCTTTCAATATGGCTCATGTCCAAAACATCATTAATCAGACTCAGCAGATGATTGCCTGATGTCATTATCTTTTTAAGGTATTCCTCCACCTGTTCCTTGCGGTCAATATGTGTAATTGCAAGCGCCGTAAACCCGATAATGGCATTCATCGGGGTGCGGATATCATGGGACATATTGGAGAGGAACGTACTCTTTGCCTTATTCGCCCGATTGGCCTGAGAAAGCGCATTCTCCAACAGTGCCTTTTTCTCCCGCTCACTGCGTGTTTCCTCATCCACACTGCGAAAGCCCAAAACGATGCTATGGTTTTTATTCCATTCTCCCGCGCGCACCGCCTTCATCTGAAAATACCGCATGTCACCACAGCAGGTGATACGGTAATTAATATGCGTTATCGGCTTCTCCAAAAGCTCCGCTTTCAGCTGCTCCTTCGAAACCGCACGCCGCAGCATTTCCTTATCTTCCTCATAAACACCCGCATCTATGTAGCGCCCCATACATTCCTCCAAAAACAGCTCTCCGGAAAAAATCGGCTCCAATATATTATTTCTGCATTCACTAATGCGAAGTGCCTTTCCAACGCCTGTTTCCAAATCAAAGAAACATACAAGATTATAATCGATACTCAATGCCTGTATGAGCTCCAGCTGTTCCCGCTTATCCCTTAACCGTTCTTCCTCTTCCTGCAGTTTCTGCGCTGTACGGTCCAAAAGGAAGCGTTGGCAGCACAGCTCGCCGTCCTCTTCCACAAGCTTAAAACTGCCCAATACATGAATCAGTTCCCCATCCTGATGGCGGACACGGTACTCCAGACTGACGCTGTCCCCCACGTTTTTCAATGACTGAATACACTTTTGGAGCTTATTCCTGTCTTCCTCCACTACGGATGGTGCGATAACAAAAAATCCGTCTTTTTCCAAATCATCGATTGATTCATATCCCAAAATATCCAAGGCTGCCCGGTTTATGTTAATAATGCGCTTTCCATCCATTGTATGACACATGACACCGCAGTCCATCGTCGTAAAAAGCATCTCCAGCGTTTGGTTTTTTCTGATAAGCTCCTGCGCATAGGCGCGCTCATTCGTGATGTCAATTCCCACGCCCACAGTTCCCATAACACTGCCGTCCAAATCATACAGCGGGGATTTATATGTTGTGAGGATTCTTGTTCCATCGCCGGTTTGAATGGTTTCCTCCGTAATACGGGTTTCCCGCTTTTCCATAACAATCCGTTCCGATTCGATACAGACAGGATCATCCTGTTCCACATCCCAGATATATGCGTGGCCGCGTCCCTGTACCTGCTCCTTTGTTTTATTGACTGTCCTGCAAAAGCTGTCATTCACTTTTTCATGAATACCGTTTTTATCCTTATACCAGATTAAATTCGGAATACTGTTGATTGTTCGCTCCAAATACTGACTTGTCTGCCAGAAATCCTTCCTCATTTTAAAGTTCTGCTGCCACCGCAAAAAATGAAACTGCAGCACGGAATCACTTATCGGCACCGTCCAAATATCCGTAACCTTATTTAAACAGTCCGCCATACCCTCAAACTGCTCCTGTTCTGCCAAAAGGATTAAATCTGCCTCCGGCTTTTTCCATGCGGTAAGACTACGCGCGGTATCTGCCGCGTCATTTTCCCGCAGATCCGCCAAAATCACATCTGCCTTTTCCGCAGACTCCTTGCATGGACCTTCACTCTCTATAAATTCATAGTCAAACGGATTAATCGCCGGCACGCCTTTAATTGTTTCAAACATCTGACTTTGTTTTCCGATAAAATAAAAACATACATGACAATGATACATTAATATCCTCCTCACACACCGCCGCGTTTTAAAACAGTGCTTGCGTATTTTCATTCAATCTCATTGCGGTACTTAAAAACAGACGAATTACCTATTATATATTCTATCAATTACGCACAATCGTGTCAATTGCCACCATCCATAACAAATACATTTCTATACAGAAAAACACCCAAACATGTCACATGTCTGAGTGCCTTATCATTAATTAGTTACCGTGATTGCCAAATCAGTTGTTGTATTTCCCCGCAAGAAATTTACACGAAGCAACGATGGAAATAAATCCTGATACATAGCCAAGCACCTGCGTATCCTTCTCATCCGTTCTATCCAGTCTTGCATAAATCTTTGTGTAGCATGTACCCAGGCAGATTACCCTTAATGCCACATTCAGAATTGCTCCCAATCCCGGAATATACGAGACGCAAAATGCAATTACCCACCAAAGCTTAAACAGCATCGCGGGAATATTCAATGAATCGAAAAGAGTTATACTCTCCTGTCCATTCAATACCACTTCCGCGAGCGCCCAGTAATTTGCAAACGGAATCCAAGCCATCCATGGCTTATCATAGCCCAAAGCCTTTAGCGCCTTCATGTGCGAAATGCCATAAAGCACATAAATCACTATCACGACAGCAAGTACAGCAATCAGGTAAACACCTATTATTGCCAGAAATGTTGAGTACATAATTTCCCCCCTTTTATAATAATGCGTTTAAGGATAAACACGACTTTAATCATATGTCATATTTCGTGCAATGTCAACATGTTTTGCATTTGCTGCCGTTAAATATTTTCCTAAACCCGCTTCACAATCTACCGGTAATCCTCATTTAAAAACATCGCCTTAATGGCAACAACTTCCTCATATTCCTCCTCATCAACCTCCACACTGGAGTTCAGTGCCTTTAAATCACGTTTTACGGTTTCGAGCGCGTCAGATATTGTACTGCATCGCCCTTCCTCAATCGCACGGCACATACGCCCTAAAACAACAGGATGCGCATAATAAACAGGCAGCGGAAAATTAGGTTTTCCTTCAAGGTAACGGCGCATGGCATCCTGCGCCTTTTGGGCACGTTTCATGACTGCAGTTTTATTGTTACGGGCAGTGGGCAGAACGCTTAACCCTGCAAACATAAAAATCGCAGCGAAGCCAAACAGGAGAAAGTATACTGCAAATCCTCTATGATAAACAAGTGAAAAAACGCCATAAAGCAGTGATGCAAGCCCTAACAGCGTAATGGCAAGCGCCACCCATCGGTAGCTGGGGCTGGTACAGAGAAACACACGTTTTTTCCTCGCCGATAAACTAAGCTCATTGCCAAGCTCGGGCTTTTGTTCCAAATAAGCCTTTGCGTCCTGAAGAATTTGAATACTTTCCTGCGCCTGCGCGGATAGCGTCACCTGTCTTCGCGCAACGCGTTCCTGCTCCTTTTTCTTCAGACGTTTTTCTACTGCGGCGCTTACATATTTCATTTCAGGATGTTCGCGTTTCAGATATGCAATTAATTGGTCTATCTGTTCTTCATGTTTAAACGTACATTGCTTTTCCTTGCCATTGTCATACTCCACAACCAAATAAGGAATCGAGGCAAAAATCCCTTTATGCGAAAATCCCCCTTTGCTCATGGCAATACGCTTAAATACGCGAGAAATGCCGGAATAAGGGATATAATACTTGCGGTCAATATAAAAACTGTTCAGATACAATGCCTTCCTGCCCACGCCGCACGGGCCAAAACGTCTGCAGTTTTTTTTGTCGGCAGCCAGCTCCGCCGTATCCAGGCTTTTTTTGCTAAGTTGTATTGATTTGAATATCATAAAATAGCCATACTCCCTTCTCAACCTGCGAATTTGCGCCTCTGCACAAATTTGCCGATTGAAAAATCAAAGATCTTTCAATCTATCTCCTTTAAAGGAAAACTGCCAGTCGCCTGTTGGAAGGAGCGGCTGGCAGATAAATTATGCCTTTGCTGCTTGTTTTTTTGTAGCACGTATAAAGATAAACAGTAGTAGAACAGCAAAAAGGATGCCGATAGGATATGCGACAATTGTATTATATGCCACCAGTGTCTTTTTACCGTCAACAATTTCAAACTTGTTAAGGAACTGTCCTAAGCATTCTGTTCCTAACAGGAAATATGTACTGGAAACTGCGCTCATAAAAGTTGCAGGTACAGCTGTAATCCAGTAATTTTTCTTTTGCTGGAACAGATACATGCTTGCCGTCCATAAGACAATCATTGCCAATGTCTGATTGCTCCAGCTAAAGTAACGCCAAATAATATTGTAGTCAATTTTGCCAAGTGCATTTCCGATTCCTAATATAGCACCAATTCCCAAAACAGGAATACAGAGCTTTAATCGGTTTGCATACGATTTCTGGTCCAGCTTGAACCAATCTGCCAATGTAAGACGTGCGGAACGAAACGCAGTATCTCCGGAAGTAATCGGACAGGCGATAACACCAAGCATCGCAAGGATAAGCCCTACGGAACCCATTGTCTTTTTACAGATATCGTAAACAGTCGCAGGACATCCGCCGCCCATTGCCATCAAATCGGCTCCTTCATAAATTGCGCAGCCTGCAGCCGCCCAAATCAAAGCGATAATTCCTTCGCTGACCATTGCACCATAGAATACCATATGTCCCTGACGCTCGGACTTCATACATCTTGCCATAAGAGGCGATTGTGTTGCATGGAAACCGGAAATTGCACCGCAGGCAACCGTAATGAACATAAAACTCCAAACCGGCGTCTGAATTGCGGCAGGATGCATATTGCGGAAGTTGCTCCATAGTTCGGGAATAACGTATTCGGAATTAGTAAAGATACCAAAAGCAACACCGACCGCCATAAAAATAAGGCAAATTCCGAAAACGGGATAAATCTTACCGATAACTTTATCTACGGAAATAAAAGTGGCAATAAAATAATAAATCAAAATCACGATAAGCCACATCATTTTGCTTGACAGGATGTTTGTAAAACCGGCATTGCTGAACAAAAGCTGTATCAGTCCGGCAGGTCCTACGGCAAATACGGTACCTACCATAATTAACAGAATCACGCTGAATACACGCATCACGTTTTTCATTCCGCCGCCAAGGTATATACCTGTAATCTCGGAAATAGAGGCGCCTTCATTTCGCTCGGAAAGCATACCAGAAAAATAATCGTGTACGCCGCCGGCAAAAATCGTACCAAACGTAATCCATAAAAATACAATCGGTCCCCACAGTGCGCCTGTCAAAGCACCGAATATCGGACCAAGACCTGCGATATTGAGCAGCTGCACAAGAAACAGCTTCCACTGCGGCAGTACGACATAATCAATGCCGTCATTTATCCGCACCGCAGGCGTTTCTCGGTCATCCGGACCGAAGGTATTATCGACAATCTTGCCATAAACAAAATAGCCGCCGATTAAAAGTGCAAGACATAAAAGAAAACTTAACATATTAACC
Source organism: Lachnospiraceae bacterium UBA7110 (assembly GCA_002492295.1). GTDB lineage: Bacteria > Bacillota > Clostridia > Lachnospirales > Lachnospiraceae > COE1. Next base: position 7,696 of record DKYC01000082.1, on the reverse strand, counting down.
CCTCCTTCATAATTGACAGTTTTCGACTGTCATTTCGTTTTCATTTTCATTATAGTCCGTATTGGATAAATTGCAATAGAAAACCTTTGATTTTTGTCATTTTTTGATGAAAATAGACAAAATCCAAAGGTTTTGTTACGTATCACAAATCCAACCGCATATAACTCGATGTATCCATAGGGCTGTCATTGTAGCTTGGATTTTCGTAAAAGCCAAAATGCTGCTCCATGTATGCATACACGTTCTCAACCTCCTCCTCAATATTCAATCCCTGATAATCAAGGTTTCTGCTGCCATTCTGCACACAGACATGATTATCGCCCGGATTAAAGAGAAGCATGCTGCCTTTTGCGATAGTATACTCTTTGTTTTTGCAGGAAAGAACACGCCGTCCGCCCTCAACAAGTCCAATCGCATAATGTTTATGTAAATGATTCGGAAAAGGGTTGCGCATCCCTGTTTCCTGTATTCAATATAAGACAACTATCGGGAAAAGTCCTGTAAAATGTCTTCCTTTTCCGCCAGCAGGCGAATCAAAATCTCCGACACCTTAACCATTTCATGTACATTTGTATATTCCTTACAGCTATGCACGTTGTTCATGGAACAAGCTATCACAATGCCTTCTATTCCTTGCTGAAAAAATACATTATTATCACTTCCGCCAAAGGTCTTTAAAAGCTTCGCCTCCACCCCGGCACAGGCAGCAGCTTTTTCATATTCCTGCACAACAGCGCTGTCAAGGCTTATTTCATATGCTTGAATATCCACGGTTTCCTTCCACTGGGCAGATACCCCAAAGTCCTGTGCCGCTTTTTCAAATTGCTCCCGATAGGTCTTTGCAAGTGCAACTGCCTTTTCGTGGCATAGGCTTCGAATCTCTCCCTGAACCGCACACTGCGCCGAAACAATATTAACGCCGCTCCCTCCGGAAATCATGCCAATATTGGCTGTGGTAATGTCATCAATCCTTCCCTGCGGTAACTGCGCAATGGCTTCTGCCGCTGCCGCAATCGCATTTCTTCCTTCTTCCGGGCAAAATCCCGCGTGCGCTGCCTTACCGCTGACAGTAACGCAAAAGGAAAGAATTGTCGGTGCTGCGTAAGCGGCGTTTCCAATTCTTCCGCTTAAATCCAAAATATATGCACATTTAGACTTAATTCTCCCATAGTTAAACGCTTTCGCGCCCTTACAGTATAACTCCTCGCCTACGGTAAATAAGAGCTCCGTATCACGATGTGCAATCTGATTTTCTTTCAGATATTTCATGGCATGATAAATCTCTGTAACCCCTGCCAAATCATCCGCTCCAAGAACTGTTGTTCCATCACTTTTAACCGTTCCGTCTTCCGCAAAAACAGCCTTTTTCCCATATGCAGGCATAACCGTATCCATATGCGCTGCCAGCAAAACAGGTGATTTTTTTCCGCCGCCTTTTACGTACGTATACAAATTTCCTGTTGTGGAACCGGTTATTTTAACGCTATCGTCCTCGCAAAGTGTTATTCCAATCTCAGCAAAAAGCTTCTTAATCCGTTCCGCCATCTGTTCCTCATGAAGCGACGGCGAATCGATGCGCACCAATTCTGCAAATGTTTTTTTCACGTCCTCATACTGTACCACTTTCGCCCGCTCCTTTAAATGATATATTCCGGCTGGTTCATCATATACATCTTGCGGAAAAATTCCCTTGTCCGCTCGTTCTTTGGACGTTCAAAAACTTCTTTGGGCGTGCCATCCTCCACAATACGCCCCTTATCGAGAAAAATCACGCGGTTCGCAACATGGCGCACGAAATTCATTTCATGGGAAACCAAAAGCATCGTATAACCTTCCTCCGCCACCTTGCGAATCACGTCCAAAACCTCGCCAACCAGCTCCGGATCAAGTGCTGATGTCGGTTCGTCGAGAAGCAAAAGATCCGGCTTCATGGCAATGGCTCTCGCAAGCGCAACACGCTGCTGCTGTCCGCCCGATAAATGCTTTGGATAATGATTTGCCCACGATGACATTCCCACCTTGTCAAGTTCCTGCATCGCAGTCTTTTTGGCTTCCTCTTTGCTCATTTTCTTGACAACGATTAACCCTTCCATCACATTTTCAAGCGCTGTCTTTTTCTCAAATAAGTAAAACCTCTGAAATACCATTCCGGTATGCTGCTGTAAATAGCGCAGTTCCCTGCCCCGCTTGCGCGTAATGTCAACCGTTTTTCCGTCCATATGAATCACGCCGCTTTCTGGAATCTCCAAATGATTGACACAGCGAAGCAGGGTTGATTTTCCGGTTCCCGATGGTCCGATAATTCCAACAACATCTCCTTTTTTAATTTCAAGATGGATGTCGTCAAGAACAATATTGTCATTATATTTTTTTGAAAGATGTTCTATTTTAACCATGCTCCTCCTCCACGCTTCTGCTATTTGCCGCAGGTAAAAGCGCCACCTGATCCGGGATACGGATTTTCTTTTCGATGAACTTAATCGCCTGCTCAATGATAATCGTAATCACCCAATAAATGATTGCCAATGAGATGTATAATTCAAAATACCGGTACGATCTGCCCGCAATGATTCTGCCTTGTGCTGTCAGCTCCACAACCGCACATGTAAATGCCAGGGACGTGCTTTTAATAATGCTAATCAGCGAATTTCCAAGCGTCGGCAGCGCGACCTCAAACGCCTGCGGCAGTATGATTCTTCGGAGCGTCTGCAGATAAGTCATTCCCAGCGCCTGCGCCGCTTCTATCTGACCTTCGTTTACCGCCTGCAATGCCGAACGGATAATCTCTGCGCAAAAAGCAGACTGGTTTAATCCAAGCGCAACAACTGCATACACAAATCCCGGGATATCTGCAACGGCAAGATTCGTTCCAAACCTTTGGTTAAGGTATTTAAAAAACATCGGGATACCAAAAAATGCAATGTAAAGCTGGACAATGACCGGTGTTCCGCGAATTGCGGAAATGATGAAGTTGATTATCTGCGTCAATCCTTTTATTTTTTTGATTTTAATAATTGCCATCAACAATCCAAGCAGCAGCCCCAGCACCATTGCCAGACCAGCCAGTTCCAGTGTGATTGGCAGCTTTTCCAGCAGTTCCGGAATCGAAGTGAATACAAGTTTTAAATCAAATAACTTTCCCATTTGTACATTACCTCGTCTTTCTATGTTTATTCACCAATATACTTTTCTACCAAGACACAGGTAAATCCTAAATTCTTTCTATGTATTTCCTTTTCCACCTCATTTGCTAAAGGCAAGTCCGCTCTTGGTTTTTCATAAATGCTTGGACTGACCTCCAAGTTGGTGATATAGCCAAGTTTATTGTAAAAGCCCGCAGCTCTGTCCTGACTGTTGATTACAATGTGTGTGATACCGCTTTCTGTCAGCCATTTTTCTGCCTCTTTGATTAAAATGCTCCCATAACCCGACTTTTGCTTTTCCCGGACGACGCACACGCGTTCAATTTTTCCAATGCCTTCTTGAGGGTAAGTAATACGGCAGCCTCCCACCGGCTTGTGGTTTTCCACAAGCACAATGGCAAGAAGCTCCTCAAGCGGTTCGTCATGGGAAAATTCCGTTTCAATCGGTATATTTTGTCCAAAGCAAAAGGCATCCGTCCGCACATAATCATATGCTTTGTAAAGCCAACTCGGAGAGCCTTCCTTTACACGATAGATTTCCATAATCCGTTCTCCTCTAAACACCCGTTTTGTTAATTCTTGGTACTTTCAAAATATTCTGCCTTTGGGCTTGTATCTTTGTTAAAATACTTGCTCGTAATCTTTGCCAAAGTACCGTCTTCCTTCATTTCCTTCAGCACTGTGTCTACCTTCTCCCGAATTTCATATCCGTCATCATTTTTTCCAAAGAGGAAATAGGTGTTATTCTGTGGGAATAAAAAGTCCTCCGTTTCCGGGTCAATCTCGTTTCCGACAAGCTGTCCTTCCAGTCCGAATTTTCCAAGCAGCGTATCCAAAATCGGTCCGTCATCTATTGCGACATCTGCCGTTTTATCAATTAAGTGCTCAAACTTTACCTGAAAATTGGTTTCTGTATACACAATGTCAATCTGATGGTCCGGATTTTCCGCATTCCACTGCTCAAGCGCATTTGCTGTCAGGCTTCCTGCACCCAGCTCAATCTTGTACCCCCTGTCTGCAATGTCCTGCAAAGACGTCAGCGGTGTGTCATCCGGTCTTTGGATATAAACATTGTATGTCGTCTTGTAGGGATACGAAAAATAATAGGTTTCTGCCCTTGCGTCCGTATAACCGTAATTGTTAATGGCAATGTCGTATTGTCCGCTTAAAACACCCTGCAGCGCATCCGCTACCTCAATCTCCAAGTCATACTCCGGAATCCTGTTGAATACTTCCCGGGCAATCTCAATGTCCACTCCTGTAAGCTCGTTATTTTCATCTACATACATATATGGTGCCAAAGAACCGCTGGTAACGCCCTTAATAACACGAACCTGTGTTTGGTTGTCTGTGTTTGTATCCGAATCAATTGTGTTACTTTCCACATCATCTGTATTTCCTGCATTTGCGGCAGATGCAACATTACCGGACTGGCTTCCGCATCCGGTCAATGCTGCGCCCAAAGCTGCTGTCGCCAAAAGTGTCAAAATTCGTTTTCTCCAAATTATCTTTTTCATAACCTTTTCTCCTCGTCTGTTTTTCTTTTAAAGCAACCCCTTTAACGGGTTAATCGATGCATCTACGGACAAAACGCCGTTTTTGGGATTTCTGTCCTCCCAGTTCGGGCTGTTCCAAATAGACTTTGAAATTTCTCCCGCATAATCCTCATAGGTTTCGTTTTCGGGGTGGCGCAGAAATACCTCATCGGGTGTTTTACTTAAGCGTCTCCGCTCCCCGTCGTCTGCCCAAAGCGCGTCGAAATCGACCTTTGTCAAAATGCGCTCATTGTAGCCCTGAAACAGCTTTTTTGATTTCCGAATGCCGTCAAGTGCCAACGTCTTTGCATTGCTGTTGTTATGGAATGCGGGAATGGCATTGAGTTCACGCAGATAGCCCCAAATGTTTTTAAAATCCTTAATGGGCTTTTTTACAGGACCGATATTGTGATAATAGCTCACATCCCACCGAACCAGCGTCACATAGGCTCTCACATCGCTGTCCGTAATGTAATCGCCAAACAGGAATCTGTTTGTTTCCAAACGTTTTTCTAGCTTTTCAAGCGATTCGTAAAAGTCCTCATACGCTTCGTCATACGCCTCCGGCGACTGGCAGAACGCCATGCGTTAATGTCCGTTATTCACATGGGGAAATAACCAGTCATTAAATTCATCAATTTCTTTCCGGAATTTTTTCGGGTACAAGTCCGGCGCATCCTTTGGCTGGAACGGACGGAACTGAACCTCGAGATAATTGGTCAATCTGTGATAGTCATTGTTCACTGCCTTCTTTTCGATAATGTCCACAAAGGTCGGCGTCGTTGCCCTTCCCTTAAAATCGGGATTGGCTCTCTTATAAAACTCACTCAGAAAATATGCTCCCGTTGCTGCATCCCGATGTCCCGGCTGGTCGCCAAATCCATGTCCGTATACATTCGTTTCTCCTGTGTGCGTTGTACGCTGGTCTTTAATGACACCCTGTAATCCAAGTAAATCACGGACAATGACAGGACGGTTTGACCAGTTGCAGCCTGTTGCCCAGTAGATGGAATATCTTCCTGCCTCCGCCTTTAAATCGCCTTCTTTGTCGCCAAACGGTTGGATAAAAGCATTTGGCTGGCGGATAAATGCACCTCTTGCGTCAATCTCGCTGATTGTCTCATTCGGTCTTGGCGGGACACCGACCTCCCTTGCGTGCTGCTCTGCCTCTTGATCTGTATAGGCATTTAGCAATTCCTGAGCATTCGTATTTGTTTCTGTTAATCCACATGTTCCCATTGAATTTTCCTCCTCGTTTTTCCAATTCATTTTCTTTTGCATCTGTGTACAAAAAACCGGAGATTCTGCCGCATGATATGCTCATGCCATGCAAAACCTCCGGTTGACCGGTCAGTCTTTTATGCGATGTTTTTCCAGTTTTTCAATCTGTACCACCTTGCCGTCCTGCACAATAATGGTAACACTGCCAAACTGTATATTCCGTATCATTTCGTCCACAATCTTTAAATGGGTATTCCCGACGCTCTTTTGATAGTCAGGACTATCCTGCGTCTGTTTCATATGCACTCACCTGCCTCGCCGTCCGCCCTTACACTCAATCTGCAAACAACGGTGTAGACAAATACCGGTCGCCCGAATCCGGCAGCAGCGCGACAATCGTTTTGCCCTTGTTCTCCGGTCTCTGCGCAAGGATTGATGCCGCCTTTAACGCCGCTCCCGATGAAATGCCGACCAAAATACCCTCACTCACTGCAAATGCCTTTCCCTCTGCAAATGCATCATCGTTTTCAATGGCAATGATTTCATCATACACCTGCGTGTTTAACACCGTTGGTACAAATCCCGCGCCAATTCCCTGAATTTTGTGAGCGCCTGCGGTTCCCTTTGAGAGAACGGGACTGGTTGCAGGCTCTACCGCCACAATTTTCACGTTCGGTTTTTTTTCCTTTAAATACTCACCGACGCCCGTAATCGTACCGCCTGTGCCGACGCCTGCGACAAAAATGTCAACTTTACCGTCAGTCTGCTCCCAAATTTCCGGTCCTGTCGTCGCCTTATGCACCGCGGGATTTGCGGGATTGTCAAACTGTCCCAAGATGACCGCGCCCTCAATTTCATTCTTCAATTCTTCCGCTTTCGCAATCGCGCCCTTCATACCTTTTGCGCCCTCAGTCAACACAAGCTCCGCGCCGTATGCCTTTAAAAGATTTCTGCGCTCCACGCTCATGGTTTCGGGAAGCGTGAGAATGGTACGGTATCCCTTTGCCGCCGCAACTGCCGCAAGTCCGATTCCCGTATTGCCGCTTGTCGGCTCAATAATTGTCGCGCCTTCCTTTAAAATGCCTTTTTCTTCGGCATCCTCAATCATTGCCTTTGCTACACGGTCTTTCACAGAGCCTGCCGGATTTAAGTATTCAAGCTTTGCGAGGATTGTTGCGTTTGTGATTCCCGCCTTTTTTGCATACCCGTTCAATTTTAAAATCGGTGTTCCTCCAATTAACTCCAGTGCACTTTCTTTTACTTTGCTCATGCTCATTTCCTCCATTTTCATTTTTTATGATTCATTTATAACCTTTGCCTAAAAATCAAACGTCAGTATAACCTTTCTCACAGTTTCCATACTGCTGCTGTTTTGATAAAAAATCCTTTATGCTGTCGTCATTTCCTTTACAGAAAGAAAAAAGCAGTTGTCCAATGCATATGACAACCGCTGAAAAAAATACTGACTATCCGGTGTGCTATGCAATGCATAGAAATGCATATGAAAAGAAAACCATATTCCATACAGTCTGACAGCAGCACATCATTTCGTTCCCGTTTACTTTTCCTGTTACAGCATGATTTCCGTTCATCGCATTTACCCCTTTCCAATAACAGATTTTTAATTCATAGTTATTTGATATGATTTATAGGTTTTACTCTATGTTACCGATTATACGTGACATTTTTTCTTCTGTCAAGCATTTTTTGAAATTAGTTTCCAATTCATTTCAACAATTCCCACAATCCTACTTCATTTTTCCATTTTCACTTCCTAGTGTATTGTACCATTCATAT
>DKYC01000034.1:15100-19641 GCA_002492295.1 Lachnospiraceae bacterium UBA7110 | reverse complement strand
TCATCTATCATTCGGTTTACGGCATTATTTCCAGCCCCGCCTACACCTACCACAATGATTCTTGCTGCCGTATCCGCTTCATTTGATCTAATCTCGAGCAAGTTTCCTTCCTCCTTCACATTTTGTCCTGTCGTAACTATTCAGTGTCTTCATAATTACAAGCAAAAATCCATGCAAAATCACCGTTGATGATGGATTTCTGCCTGCTAAATCTACGTTTTCCCACGGCATCCGCAGAAAATGCGTATGCCTGCTGAACAATTACATCCTATTTTCTAAAAATATTCCATCTAACTTATCATATAATTTTTTTCGTAATTTAGCAACCTATTTTTTTACTTTTATTTATTTTTTCAGCCTTCCCGTTCAAAAGAAGTCGTTTTTTTGTCCGACGAATAATTCTGCAGATCCAGCACACCCTTCTCGCCTGCAAGCGAGGGCAGAATCCTTGGAAGCTGCATAATTTTTTCGTCTAGATTTTCCAGCGCCCCAATATTTACCTTCACACTGCCGTATCCAAGCATTACGTTATAGTTTGCGTCAAACTGGATTTTGTCGCAGATGACATCATATTTATTCAGAAGCTTTGTGATTGTCAGAATGTTTTGGAAAATGTCGCTGTTCTCCACCGGAAGCCTGTCATGAAGAACCACATGGTCAAAACTTAATCCTGTCACCTGTGGGATTCCCTTCGTCGTCACCTTTGCCACCTCCACAACCACGCCCTCATTATCAAAATACAGATACCTGCCAAGATACTCCACATACCCCGCAAGCGCCTTCTCATAGACCGTGATTTTAATCGTATCGTTTGACTGGACAACGACATCCATCGTCTCCACAAAGGGAATCCCCTCAACCTCTTTATTCTTGTATTTTAACGACAGATACAGCGAATTGTCGCCGAAATAGCCCGTCATAATCATCGACTGTATTTCTTCGGCGGAATAATGCTTATTTCCGTCCACAATCACTTTTTTTACCGCAAAATGCGTCAGTAAAAAGTAGGAAAGCAGCAAAAGCGCATTCACCACACACAATACAATAATAATCTGTATCTTTTTCCCCGTATCAGGGATTTTTGTGATGTCTGCGTCCTTTTTTCCTTTCTTTTTATGCATTAACATAGCTTATCCTCGCTCCAAGACCCTTCAAATCACCCACAATATCCTGATAGCCTCTTTTGATAAAGCGGATGTCGGTCACCGTCGTAATCCCCTCCGCCGCAAGTCCCGCAATCACCAAAGCGGCACCTCCGCGGAGCTCCTGCGCAATCACGGTTCTTCCCACAAGCCGTTCCACGCCCCTTACCCGCACGCGCTCATTGTCCAGCATCCTGATATCGGCACCCATTCTGACAAGCTCCTCCACCACCTTAAAGCGGCTTGAAAAAATGCGTTCCTTTATCGTAAGCTCCCCTTCGCTTACACAGGCACATGCCAAAAGCGGCGACTGTAAATCCGTCGGGAATTCCGGGTAAACTCCGGTTTCCACAAAGGGAATATTTTTCATTTTTCCATGTCCGTCCGTGCGGACGAGAATTCTGTCCGCTTCCTCATTGGTCTCAACCTGCGCGCCCATTTTGCGGATTAAAGCGCACACACTGCGCAGCTGCGCAACAGGGGCATTTTCAAGTGCAATACTCCCGCCTGCACCAAGCGCCGCAAACAGGTACGTCCCCGCCACAATCCGGTCCGGAATAATCCCGTACTCCACGCCGTGCAGGGAATTTACTTCCACGCCATGAATGACAATTTTTCCCGTTGCAATGAAATCGTGTCCGATTTCAATGTCAGCCCCGGCTTTGTTTAAAAAATCACAAAGCGCCGTCACCTCAGGCTCTCTTGCCGCATTTTGGATGACTGTCGTGCCGCGCGCCGTCACTGCCGCAAGAATCGTATTCTGCGTCGCACCCACACTCGGAAACGGAAAAGAAATCAAAGCGCCACGAAGCTCGTCAGCGTACGCATGAATACGGTTCTTATCCGTCCAAATCTGTGCGCCCAGCTTCTCAAGCCCGAACAGATGCAGATTAATCGGCCTCTCCCCAATCACACAGCCGCCGGGATAATCCACAAGGACTTCCCCAATCCGTCCAAGAAGCGCCCCCATAAGCACGACCGATGAACGCATGGCGCTGACATATTTTGCAGGCAGCCTGTATTCCCGTATCGTTTCCGCATTTATCAAAAGCCCGTGCGTTCCTTCCTTCTCCTCTATCACCGCCCCTGTACTTTCCAGCAGATTTTCCATGCAGCCGATATCCGTAATATACGGGACATTCCAAAATACACAGGTGTCGGGAATCAGCACGCTTGCCGCAAGTACCGGAAGCGCTGCGTTTTTGGATCCCTGTATCCGTACCGTTCCCGATAAACGTCTCCCTCCCTCCATGCATATCGATGCATTGCATGTTGCCAAATTGCCCTGACTGCCATAAGCCATATGTTTCACCACATAAAAGTAAGAATTATGATATTATATGCGGCTTTTTTTTATTTGATAACCCTATTCCCGCGGGCAATGAGCCAGACAGCCACGCCTGCATGGGTATTTACTTACAGCTCTTGCTGACATTCAGCACAATCCCGATTTCCACTAATAAAAAGAGCGTCGCGGTTCCCCCGTAGCTGATAAACGGCAGGGTAATTCCCGTATTGGGTATTGTGTTGGTCACAACGGCAATATTTAAAATCACCTGAATCGCGTAATGCGACATCACGCCGACCACCAAAAGCGATCCAAACCGGTCCACTGCTTTGTTTGCAATCACCATACAGCTCCAAATCAGGATGACAAAGAGCAGGATAATCGCCATTGCTCCGAAAAAGCCAAGCTCTTCACAGATAATCGAAAAAATCATATCGTTTTGCGCCTCCGGAAGGAATCCGAGCTTCTGCATGCTCTGACCAAGTCCCTTCCCCCAGATACCGCCGCTGCCTATGGCATATAACGCCTGAAGCGTCTGGAACGCCTCGTCCGTGCTGTATGCCTCCGGCTCAAGCCATGCCCTGACACGCGCAAGACGAAAGCCCGCTCCTGTCGTGTCCGCGCTTGACACGTATCCTACAACCGCCGCCACAGCCGCCAGCACGCCCGCGCCCATAGCGATAAACCACTTATAATCAGGCACCGCCACAAAAAGCATTGCCACCGCAATTCCCATGACAATAATGGCAGAACTCATGTTCTTTGTTATAATATAGATGAGTCCCGCGATAATCGTAGGCGGAACCATGACAATCGCAATCCCTTTTGGCGTCCGGATTACATTTTTCCCTAATCCCTCAAGTTTTTGAATGATACTCGCAAGATAGACAATCACGCCGATTTTTGCGACCTCCGCCGGCTGGAAGCTGATAATTTTGAAGTCAAGCCAGCGCCTTGCGCCGTTTCTTGTCACGCCAAGCGGCGTCAGCACAAGAATGAGAAGCACAGCGGATACTACAACCGCAAGCAAATCAAATTTCTGCAGATATTTATATGGAAACTTTATCATAATTGCAAGCGCCAAAAAACCCATAACCGTCGACTGTAGCTGCTTTTTTAAATAAAACGCGGAATCCCCAAGCTTCTCTCCCGCCTCATACGAGCTTGTGGAATAAATCATTAAAAGTCCGAAAGCAATCAGAAACAGTACCACCGTCAGCAGAATATAATCCATGTTATGCCTGCTGTGGCGGATTTGCACCTGCTTTTTTGCCGTCATTGTTGCCACGCTATCACTCCTTCTTGCTTTATGTCATTATAAACTGTTTACATACTCCTTAAACTGGTTCCCTCTGACCTCATAATTTTCAAACATGCCCCAGCTTGCACATGCCGGCGATAGCAGCACCGCATCCCCGGCGCATGCCTCCTGTACACAGATATCAAGCGCCTGTGTAAACGTATCTGCAAACACAATATCGCCTTTCGGGAAACCGCACTTTTCGGCACACGCCGCAATAGCGTCCCTTGTCTGCCCTATCAGGACAAGCTTTTTTACCTTATTGTCAAAGCTGCGGATCCAGTCGTCATATTCACTGCCTTTGTCATATCCGCCGCCTATCAGGACTGTCGGTCTGTCCATCGCCTTAATTCCCTGGATTGCCGCGTCGGGATTAGTCGCCTTGGAATCGTTATAGTACACCACGCCGCCCTTCTTTGCCACAAATTCAATCCTGTGCTCCACCGCCACGAAACGCTTAATTGTCGCAAGGATGTTTTCCATCGGCACACCCGCGCTCATACTGATACCGATTGCCGCCATGACGTTTTCAATATTACAAAGTCCTACAAGGTTCATATCCGTCTTTACGTTTAAGAGCCTCTGCACTTTTTTATCCTCTGCAAGATAAATCTCGCCGTCTTCATAAAAAATGCCGTTATCCAGTCTTCCCGCGGATGAAAAATAAATTACCGAAGCCGGACAGCGTTCGCCAAACGCCCTCGTATATGCATTCTCATAGTTCAGAATACAAAAATCCCCCTTAGTCTGGTTTAAGGTAATCGCTTCCTTTGCCGCCACATAATTCTCCATTGTGTGATGACGGTTTAAA
>DKYC01000034.1:3242-14814 GCA_002492295.1 Lachnospiraceae bacterium UBA7110 | reverse complement strand
GTGATGACGGTTTAAATGATCCGGTGTAATATTTAAAATTGCGGAAACCTTTGGATGAAATGCTTCTATCGTCTCCAGCTGAAAGCTTGATATCTCCGCGACGGATATCGTATCCTCCGTCATCAAAGGCGCAGCCTGCGTGTACGGGTTTCCGATATTCCCGACAATAAACACATGTTTGTAGTATTCCTTCATAATCTGTCCCACAAGGGAGGTTGTTGTCGTTTTCCCGTTTGTTCCGGTAATCGCAAGCACCGTTCCTTTTGCGAAATGATACGCAAGCTCAATTTCACCCCATATGTGGATTCCCTGCTCCTTCATATATATCACAAAATCCGCATCCACGGGCACGCCCGGGCTGAGCACGCAAAGCTCCACGTCCTTTGTGATTTCCCTGGGGAATTCCCCCGTCACAAGCTCCGCCTTTGACGAAAAGCCGAGATATTGCGTCAGTTTATTTTTTATCTCATGAATATCCGTCCTGTCATTTCCGTCATAGATAATTGGAAGCGCACCATTTTTCTCAAGAAGAACAGCGGAGCCTATTCCGCTTTTTCCGGTACCGATTACAATGACCTTTTTTCCGTTTATGCTTATCATTTGAACCCTCCACTGCATTATTTATAATTGTTCTCCTCCAAATACGGAAGGATGTTTTCAAAAAGCTGCCTTACTACAGGAGCCGCAATCTGACCTCCGTAGTAAGTCCCCTGCGGTGTGTCGATAATTGCAAGCGCCATAATCTGCGGGTCGTTTGCGGGGGCAAAGCCTAAAAAGGAAGCAATATACCTGCCCGTACCCCTTGGAAGCGTCTGACTGGTCGCCGTCTTTCCGCCCACGCGGAAGCCCTCCACATATCCGTTTTTTCCACCGCCGTTTTCCACTACCTGCTCCAACACATAGCGCATCTTCTGGGTGGTATCCTCCGAGACGATTTCTTCCGAAAGCGGATACACAAACTCCTCTATTGTCCCGTTTTCCTCATTCACGACTTTGACTCCAAAATGCGGCGTCACAATCTTACCGCCATTAATAATCCCTGCCACGGTTGACATCAGCCTGATTGGCGTAATCTGAAAAGACTGCCCAAAGGATATGGTCGCAAGCTCCACATCCCCGATTTTGTCAGGCTGGTGCATAATCGTCGCTGCCTCGCCCGGCAGGTCAATTCCAGTCTTTTGCAGCAATCCGAATTTTTTAAAATACCCATAATACCGCTCCACGCCAATTCGCAGTCCGACCGTAATAAAAACCGGATTGCACGAATTCATAACGGCATGCGTGAAGTCCTCCGCCCCATGCCCGGCAACTTTGTGGCAGCGGATTTTCCGGTCGTCAACGATAATAAATCCGGGGCACGAAAATTGATCGTTTAAGGATACGGCGCCGCTCTCCAGTCCTGCCGCCGCCGTAATAATTTTAAAAGTAGATCCCGGTTCGTAAGTATCGTTAATGCAGCCGTTTCGCCACATCTGATTGAGCACATCCTGCGTAACCTCCTGCCCCGCAAACTCCTGCGTCAATACAAACGGCTCATTTAAGTCAAACTCCGGAACGTCCGTCATGGCAAGGATTTCGCCGTTCTTCACATTCATCACAATAATCGAGACACCTTTTGCCTGCTTTGTCTCATATGCCTGTCTGGCAAGCTGTGTTGCATATTTCTGAATATTGATATCAATACTCACGTACAAATCGCTCCCCGCAACGGGCTCGCGCCTGCGCTCGCCCATTCCGTCAAGCTCAATGCCCTTTGCGTCGGTGAGCGTCAGGATTTTTCCCTTCGTGCCTGTCAGGTACTTCTCATAACTTACCTCAAGACCGATAATCCCCTGGTTATCGCCTCCCGTAAAGCCAAGCACCTTCGAGGCAAGCTCCCCGTAGGGGTAATACCGTTTGTAATCCTCGTCAACCTTCACTCCCGCAAGGTCAAGGCTTCTTATCTGGTCGCCCATTTCCTTGCTGACATTACTCTTAATCCGTTCGCGTGAACTTCTTTTTTCAACCTGCTTTCTTACATACTCCTCGGAAAGTCCAAGCTTATTGCTCAAAATTCCAATGACTTTCTCCGGTTCCTTCACCTGACTGTGTATGACGGATATGGTACATACCGTCTTATTGTCGGCAAGCACTGTTCCTGTCGCGTCAATTATCCTGCCGCGCGCCGCCTTGATGTCCCGCTCCCGTTCGTGGAGCTGCTGCGCCTCCTCGGAATAATGCTCCGAGCACATTATCATAATATATCCCACGCGCACGCCGAGCGCCAAAAGCACGATTACGGACATCACGCATATGATAAAGGTTTTTCTCTTCTGTACTGTCATATTGCGCCTTGCAGTGCTGTTGATAACCGTCATGCCGTCCACCGCCGTTTCAAAACGATTGCTACTATTTTATGACTGCAGGGTTTGATATATTCTTATTGTGCCTCCCCTTCCTGCGGCGTGGCATTGTCCGCGTTGCCTTCATAGCTGTAGGTAATCTCGGCAGGCTCCCCGGTATCCGGATTGACAAGCTCTCCGGTATTGGGGTCTACAATATAGGTCGGCTTCCCGCCGCTGTCACCGTCCGGATTCTGACTGGCCGTACCGTCCCCATTCCTGCTCCCATCTCCATTGCCGGCATTCCCGTCATTGTTACCGCCTTGCTCTGCGCCGCCGTTTTCCTTGTCCTTGTCCTTATCCTTGTTCTCGCCTGCAATGATATTTCCAAGCAGGTTATCCGCTTCCTCCTGCTCGGTAATCGTCATTTCCTCCGTCCGGCTGATATGCAGATACGGGAGGATTTCCGTAAGCACATTTTTGATAATGCCCGTCGCATACGTCGCATGCGGCTGGTCTGCCACATTGGGTCTGTCAATCACACAGTAAACCACAATCTGAGGGTCATCCGCAGGGGCAAAGCCGATAAAAGAGACAACATAATTTGTCTTATCCCTTGGCACCATCTCCGCCGTTCCCGTCTTTCCGCCTATGGCATATCCCGCAGGACGCGCCGACCGTCCCGTACCTTCGGCAACCGTCGCATACAGATACTGGCGCATCTGCTCAGAGGTTGTGGCGGAAATCGTCTGCTTTAACACACGGGGTTCAATATTTTTCACTGTATCGCCATTCGAATTGATAATCTTACTCACCACATGCGGCTCATAGTAATATCCGCCATTTATAATAGAAGAAAAGGCACTCGCCATCTCTATCATGGTCACATTATAGCCCTGTCCAAACGACGCGGTCGCAAGCTCCGCCGCCCGCATCGTATCTTCCGTAAACACCAGCGACGCAGTTCTTGCCTCACCCGCAAGGTCAATGTTTGTCCGCAGACCGATGTTAAAAATCCGCTGAAACTGCACGATATTTTTAACGCCGATTGCCTCACCCATTTTCATAAACGCTACATTGCACGACTGCTCCAGCGCGCCGCCCACATCAAGCGTTCCGTGCCCGGATGATACGTTACAGCTGATGTTATGGTCTGCCACCATAAGGCTTCCGCCGCATTCATACGTTTCATTCCCCAAAATCCTTCCTGTTTCAAGCCCGGTTGCAAGTGTCATGGACTTTGCCGTCGAACCCGGCTCATAGGTATCCGAAATGCAGAAATTCCTCCAAAGCTCATTCAGCGCTTTGTAATAGGCTTCCCCATCCCCCTCCTGCATTTCCTTAATCTGTTCCTGCGTATAATACTTACTCAGATCCTTTGGGTTGTTCAAATCAAAATCCGGATAGCTTGCCATTCCGAGAATATCCCCGTTATTGCAGTCCATCGCAATAAAACCGATATTATAAGCGCCCAGCCCTTCGCGTGCCTCGTTCATATGTTCGTCATTAAACTGCTTAATATATTTTTCAATAATCGCCTGTATATTCGCGTCAATTGTCGACACAAGCGTATACCCGTCCATCGCCGCCACAGTCGTCCGCTCCAAAATCGCGTCATCATTGAGATACCCGTACTCACGCCCGTTCGTGCCGTTTAGGATATCATTATAGTACTCCTCCAGCCCAAACTGCCCGTTATTATCCGTCCCGGTAAATCCAATCACATCACAGGCAAGCGTGTTGTTCGGATACCGCCTGATATACTCCTCGTCAAACCAAATGCCGTTATTAATCATGCCCATTTTATCGGCTTCCTCGGCTTTTGCATTATGCTCCTTTGCCTGTGCGTTGTACTCCTTTTTGTACTCCTCGAAAACCTCCCGCTCCTCATACGGAATCCTTTTTTTGAGCACGTAGTACTGCGACGTGGGATTTTCCTCCACGTACTTTGCAATCTCCGCCCTGTCCAGTCCAAAGCACTGCGCAAGTGCGGCAAGCATGGGTTCTTCGTTTTTCTCATCATCCAGCATGACCTTGCAGTCCAGTACCACATTGTAAACCTTTTCGCTTGTGGCAAGAATGGTGCCGTTTGCGTCCAAAATACTCCCCCGCTTAAACGGAAGCGTTTTGCTGTTATAATCCAGGTGGGAAAGGATTTTTTTCTGATAATCGTTGCGGTTGTCACGCGTCAGGACATAAAGCCTTACCCCCAACCCTGCAAAAGCCAGCAGAATGATTAACATCATAACTGCCAGCTTCATTGTTTTTACCTTTTGCAGGTTTATCTCTCTTTTTCTTTTTTTCCTGTTCCTCTTTGCTGTCATCCAATCACCTTAATCAAAGCTGCACCCTTGCAATTCCTATTGCGGAATATCGCTGTACTGGCGCACATAGTCGTTTCCTTCCCCCGTATACTGCACGACCTGCCCCTCTTTTGCATATTTCATTCCCAGTTCATTGACTGCGATACGCTTTATCTCCTCCAAATCCACATTACTCATAATCTTTGTGTATGTTTCATCATTTGCAAGCTTCAGTTCGTTGAGTCTGCTTTCCAAATCCGAAATCGTATTGATATGATTGGTAATATCCGACTGCATCTTAACATAACTCATCAGCAAGCCGCATACAATCAGAACTGCCGCCACCATCACCCCGATATACCCCTTATTCATGGGGGCAGCCTTAACAATCCGACGGCGCGAAGAAGCCCTTCCTGTCACGGGTGCCTGTCTGCAGCGGTCACGCTCATCCTCTCTTGGTCTTAACTGCCTTGCAGCGCTTCCATCCACATAGTATTGTGCATTCTGTCTGTTTGTCCTCCTCCCAGACGCATCAACCTTCCTCATCCTGCCAACGTCCT
This sequence comes from Lachnospiraceae bacterium UBA7110, assembly GCA_002492295.1. Lineage (GTDB taxonomy): Bacteria > Bacillota > Clostridia > Lachnospirales > Lachnospiraceae > COE1. Next base: position 9,630 of record DKYC01000034.1, on the reverse strand, counting down.
TTCCTGTCAATAAAAATATGCCTAAATCCGTTCAAAAACACGAAGCTTCGCACTCTTCGCACGCGGATTTTCCTCCAGTTCCTCCTCTGACGGAAGAATTGCTTTTCTTGGCACCGCCCTTCCGTATGGTACTTTTCCACACACGCACACCGGGAAATCCGCCGGACATTTGCAGGGATTTTCCATTTCCCTGTAAAAATTTTTTACAATCCGGTCCTCCAGCGAGTGAAATGTAATGATACAAAGCCTTCCCCATGGATTGAGCATATCAATCATGTCCTCCAGCGAATCCCTAAGCACGTCAAGCTCGTGATTACACTCAATACGGATTGCCTGAAACGTCCGTTTGGACGGATGTCCTCCTACCGCACGCATCTTTGCGGGAATCGCCGCTTTGATAATGTCATTTAATTCAAAAGTCGTTTCAATCGGCTTCTCCTGCCGCGCCAAAACAATATGCTTCGCAATATTCTTTGCAAACTGATCCTCCCCGTAATCCCTGATAATCCGGTAAAGATCCATCTCGCTGTATTCGTTTATGATATCCCTTGCCGTAAGTTTCTGCCGCTGATCCATGCGCATGTCAAGCGGTGTATCGTATTTATAAGTAAATCCCCTTTCTGCATTGTCAAGCTGATACGACGATACGCCCAAATCGAGCACAATGCCGTCAACCTTGTCCACGCCGTACTCCTTCAGCGCTTCCTTTGCATTGCAGTAATTGTCCCTGATAACCGTAACCTTACTGCCAAATTCCTCCAACCGTTTTTTTGCGGCAGTAATTGCGTCGGCGTCCTGGTCAATGCCGAACAGTCTGCCGTTCTCCCCAAGCCTCCTGCACACCTCATAGGCGTGTCCACCACCGCCGAGGGTACCGTCCAAGTATACACCCTCAGGCTGGATGTGCAGTGAATCAATCGTTTCATTAAGTAATACTGACGTATGTTTAAACTCCATGTTGTTTCCCCATTTTTTAATTGTTGTTTGTAGGTTCCATCGGCTTAACTCTTTTTGTCCCCTTAAGACTCATAATTGGAACTCTCCCAAATTCCGTGTCACGTTAAAGCCCCCCAGCTTTAAATCATGAGTCCCAGCTCTGACATATGTTCTGCGATATCATCCATATCGTCGTATTCCGAGGCATCCTCCCATCTATCTTTGCTCCAGATTTCGATTCGTTCCCCTACTCCTAAAAGAACTACTTGACTTTCCAAAGCTGCAAACTCCCTTAACACGGACGGTATCAGTATTCTCCCTTGTTTATCCACTTCCACGTCGACTGCACCGGCGAGGAAAAAGCGGCTAAATTTCCGGGAATCCTTATTTGCAAGCGGTAAAGTTTTCAGTGTCGCCTCAAAAGCAGACCACTCCGCGTTGCCGTACACAAACAGACAGCCGTCAAGCCCCTTGGTCACAACGAAATTCTCTCCTAAAATCTCGCGGAACTTTGAAGGAATAATCAGCCTGCCTTTGGTGTCTATCGTATGATTGTATTCACCCTTAAACATGCCAATCACCACCACTTTGTGTCCGTCTACACCACTTCGCTCCACTTTTACCCACTTTTTACCACTTTCATGTATTATCTTACATGAAAAGCAGGAAAATAACAAGTGTTTATTTCTTAACACACTTTCTATGGTCTTTGTTATTGCGCCTGATTATGTCATCATAGTCCTAAATCTTGTGCGGCAAACAAATTTTCCATACCATATTTTGTCTGTTTTCCCCATTGGTGGTGGCAATTCCCACAAAAATCGGTCAGAAATCTTATCTATTTTGTCACTATGCCTTTTTCAAAAACAATTTTTTTAAGCGGAAATTTGTGGTACACTAATGAAAGAACAGAACAAATTGCAGATTATGGAAGGAGCATTGCGATTATATATGGAAGAGAGAAAATTTGCACTGCTGATTGACAGCGACAATATCAGTGCCGGATACATAAAGCTTATTCTTGACGAGCTTTCCAAATACGGTACCGTAACTTACAAACGCATCTACGGTGACTGGACACGTTCGAACGCTGCAAAATGGAAGGACGTGCTTTTGGCAAACTCCATCAATCCGGTGCAGCAGTACAGCTATACCAGCGGCAAAAACGCGACGGATTCCGCCATGATTATTGACGCGATGGATATCTTATACTCCGGTCATGTGGGCGGCTTCTGCCTTGCCTCAAGCGACAGCGATTTTACACGCCTTGCAATGCGTCTTCGGGAATCAGGCATGTACGTTATCGGCATGGGCGAGCGCAAAACCCCGGAACCGTTCCGCTCGGCATGTGAAAAATTTGTGCTCCTCGACCTTTTATCCAATGTGGAGTCGGCACAGCCTGCCGCTTCGTCAAAGAAATCCGCCGCCGTGGAGGACGCGCTCACGCCGCTCTCGGAAATCGAGCAGGCAATTATCCGGATTATCAGCGACAACGGCGACGACGGCGCCTCGATGGATATCGGCGAACTTGGCAGCCGTCTTTGCAAAATGTATCCCTCGTTCGATGTCAGGAACTATGAGTACACAAAATTCTCCAAATTCCTTGAGGCTGACGAATTTAAGAAATCCATATCCCTTAAATTTTCCGAGAGCACGGTCACCGCATATCTGCAGACAGGCAATGTGACGCTTGAGGATATCCGCCGGGAAGTAATTGCCATTTTAAAGCAATGTGACAACAATGTCATCAATGTGGGGGAATTAAACCAAAAGCTGATGCGAAAATACCCTGATTTTAATATCGCAAGCTACGGTTATGCAAAGTTTTCCAAAATGGTCGGGGACTTTAAGGAATGCAGGCTTTCCAACGCAAGCAAAAATATTTCGCTTAAAAGCGCTTATTCCAATTAGCATGAAAAAGGCTGCTTTCCTTATGGAAAAAGCAGCCTTTTTCATGCATTTCTTCCTATTCGTGCCGCAATGCCTCAATCGGGCTAAGCTTTGCCGCCTTTCTCGCGGGATAAATGCCAAAGAAAATACCAATCAACGACGAAAACCCGGTTGCAACAAGGATGACCTTCGGGTCAATGACCGCCTGCATATTGCCCATGCCCATGCTTGACGCAATACTGCAAATCCCTCTTGCGCCCAAAATACCAAGCACAATCCCGACAAAGCCGCCAATCAGCGTGATAATGACCGCCTCCATCAGGAATTGGAACATAATCGAACCGGTTTTTGCGCCGAGCGCCTTTCGGATACCGATTTCCTTCGTCCGCTCCGTGACGGACACCAGCATGATATTCATCACGCCGATACCTCCTACAACCAGCGCAATGCCTGCCACAAGCATGATAAAAATCGTGACATAATTCAGGATATCGCTAATCATGCCGACCTGGCTTGCCATATCCATGCTCTGTATGTAGTCTTTACCGCGCACATTGTATCTTGCCTCAAGCAGGCTTTGCACCTGTCTCGAAATGTCCGTCACATACTCCGAGGAATCCGCGAAAATGATAAACATACTGAATTCCTCCGTATAATATCCGTACAGTTCCTCCAACAGTGTAATCGGAATTTCCATCGTCACATCGCCATAGCTGCCCATTGTCATGTCTTTTGCAAGAGAATCCTCGTCCCTTTTGACGCCCACAATCGTAAAATCCTCCGTAACCCCCCACATACTCATGCTCAGTTCCAGCCCCACGACATCCGTCGTACCAAACAGCTTCTTTGCGCCCCGCTCGTTGATGACGCAGACCTTTGCGCCGCTCTGACTCTCAGTCTTGTTGAAATAACGTCCTTTCGCAATCGGTGCGCTGTCATAAAACTGCATGGATTCGTTGCCAAACATCGGCGCGACGCTGAATGTTCCCTTGGTTGTCTGCGCGCTGCCGTTTGCACCCATTCTCCAAATATCCGTCGCGCCCTTTACATGTGGCACTTTCTCATAAATCGCATCAATATCGTCGTTGTTAAACATAATGCTGTCCGCCTCGTCCGCGGGAACGTCCGCATAAATCTGGATGAATCCGCCGACCAGCGCGTCAAGCTGTCCGCTGATTCCGACCTTGAAGCCATTTCCTGCCGACACGATTAAGATAACGGACGAAATACCGATGATAATGCCAAGCATGGTCAGAAAGGAGCGCGCTTTGTTGCTTCTGATATTCATGAGGGCGATTTTTACATATTCCAACATTCTAGCCATTGTCCGTCTCACCCTCCGTCTGTGCCGCAGCTGCAGCTTCCTGTTCTGAAGGCTGCGTTTGTGCTGCATCTGCTTCCGTTCCTTCCTCATTTGTGCCTGCCTCTGTTCCCGCATCGGCGTCTTCCATGCCTGTATCGCCCATGTCAGACATTGGCACTCCCGTTACTGCCATACCCTCGTCAAGCCCCATTCCGGAAACAGCGGCAATCACAATCTCCTGCCCCTGTGACAGACCGTCCAAAATCTGTATGTAAGTTTCCGAAGAAATGCCGATTGTGACATATTTCTTGACAAGCACATCATTTTCAATCAGATAGCAGAACGCGCCCTGACTGTCCATATTGACTGCCTCCACCGGAGCCTGCAATACGCCTTTCTCACTCGCCGTCAAAATCTTAAGCTTCGCATCAAGCCCCAAAAAGATATTTTCATCGGGATTGTCGATATGTACCTGTGCCGCAACCGTAGCCGTCCCTGACGAATTTTCTTCGGCAATATGGTTAATTTTGGTAACCGAACCGGTGTAGCTTTTTCCTGATATGGTAACCTGTGCAGGCTGTCCGATTGCAAGCGTTTCCAGCGCGTATTTTGATGCCTGGAACTCGACGCAGACCTTATCAATGCTCTCAAGGACAAGACATTTTGTGCCTTCCTGCACAGGTGCGCCTTCCTCCACGGCAAGCTCCGAAACCACGCCGTTAAAGCCCGCCGTAAAACCATTTAACGCTTCCTCATATTTCTTCTGCGCATCCTCGCTCTCGAGCGCCGCCTTTTCCCGGTTCAGTTCATAGCCCGCCATTTTTGTTCCGTTTTCAAGCGCCGCTTCCGCACTGGACTTCGCACTTTTTGCCTCGGAAAGAAGCTCCTCGTAATCCGCAAGGTCTTTCTTTGCCTGTGTCAGAAGCTTCTCCCACCCGTAATCCGTCTTATAGTCCGAAAGCATGCTCAACTCATTGTTCAGCTTATTCAGCTCATTCTGTTTTTCTACCTTTTTGCGTGTCAGCGCGTCAAAATCCGTGTCCTCCTCCGGTATCTGCATTGCCAGATCGTACCCGTTCATTTCCTTCTCGGCGCTGTATATCTTTGCGTACAAATCCGCCCTTTTAAGCGCCGTCACATCCGTGATACCGTTGGTCAGATCGTCGATATACTGTTCATAACGGTCAACAGCGTCCTGGTATGTCGCGATATCCGCTTCCGCCTGCGTCAGCTTTGCACGCTGCTCATTATTGTACTGGACCGTGGAATTATAATCCGCCGAGCTGATTTTACCCTCCAATTCGCTTTTCTGCTTTGCGTAGGCAGCCGCCTCCTTGTCAAAGCATAAGAGCACGTCGCCCGTCTTGACAACATCACCTTTTTTTACTTCAATTTCCTCTATCTTTGCATCCGCAGGCGCAAAAAACGTCGTTGACTCCTCCGCCAGAACCTTACCGCTGATGCTAAGCTCGGTATCAATGTCGCCCGTCGAAACTGCCTGCGTATATACGGGAATCCCCTGCGCCGCATTTTTGGAGGAAAGAACGCTTCGCATGATAAGAATCAATACAATTACCGCCGGTATGGCAATTTTCAGCCATTTTTTCTTACGCCTCCGGGTATTCTTTACCCCCTCCACACTTCTTTCCTTTTTCTCCTTCTTACGCATTGTCTTTATCCTCCCCTGTCTTATCCTGATTTTCATTTTTGTTACCTGCATTTTCCGTTTCCCGGCTCTGTACCGCACCCTGCCTGGTGTCCGCCACAATCTTCCCATCGCGGATCTGGATAACCCGGTCCGCCTGCTCCGCAATCTCATTGTCATGCGTAATCAAAATAACCGTTCTGCCCTCACTGTGCAGCTCCCGCAAAATCTGCATGATTTCCTTTGTCGAGTTGGAGTCCAGATTTCCAGTCGGCTCGTCGGCAAGGATTATCGGCGGCGCCTGCGCAATTGCCCTTGCAATCGCCACCCTCTGCTGCTGTCCGCCGGAAAGATTATTGGGCAGATTGGCAAGCTTCGACGCAAGTCCCAGCGTATCTATGATTTCATTTATATATGTCTGATCCGGGCTGCCCCCGTCAAGCTGCACGGGAAGAAGAATATTCTCATAAACATTTAATACTGGTACCAGATTATAATTCTGGAATACAAACCCAATCTTCCTGCGGCGGAAAATGGTCAGCTCCTCATCCTTTAAAGTGAAAATCTCCTTGCCGTCCACCGTCACACTGCCTGACGTGGGGCGGTCAAGTCCG
>DKYC01000034.1:0-3199 GCA_002492295.1 Lachnospiraceae bacterium UBA7110 | reverse complement strand
CATCTGCGCCGGTTTATGGTCAAGTCTGTGCGCCAGCCCTACCTTTTCCAACGCATTCAATGCAAGCCGCTCCCGTTCTTTTTTGCCTACGCCGCGGTAAATCAGCGGCAGCGTGACATTCTCCACGGCAGTCAGGTTTTGAATCAGGTTAAACCCCTGAAAGATAAACCCGATTTCCCGGTTGCGCACGTCCGAGAGCTCATCGTCGTCCATATCGGACACGTCAATGCCGTGCAGCGTGTAAGTCCCCGTCGTCGGCACGTCGAGGCAGCCAAGCATATTCATAAGCGTTGACTTACCTGAACCGGAATGTCCGATAATTGCAACAAACTCCCGCTCGCAGATAGTAAGGTCCACACCGTCGAGCGCACGCACTTCATTTTCACCGGGGTTATAAATTTTCCGCATACCGCTGATTTCAATTAATGTGTTTTCCATTTTCATCCTCCATGCCTTCTCATGCCTTTCCAATCCATATTTATAACCTGTGAATCTGTGTCTTTGCACAAATTTGTTTCCTTAGTTTTTTTATCATAGCACTGTTATTTTATTTTGTCTTTAATACTTTCTTAATTTTAGTTTAATTTGTGACTTCTTAAAATTTTATAAAGAAAATACCGGATTTTATGNNCCTGACGTGGGGCGGTCAAGTCCGCCCAGCATGTGAAGGAGCGTGCTCTTACCGCTTCCGGATGTGCCCACAACGGCTACAAACTCGCCCTTCTCCACCTGAAAATTCACCCCGTCCAGCGCGTGAACTTCGTTTTCACCCGCGCCATATATTTTTTTAAGTTCCTGTGTTGAAAGTATTGTCATGCTTAACTTTTCCTCCTTATCTGCTATCAAAACTCGCAAACCCGCGCTTACGCGCTTCCTGTCCGATTTCATCGGACGTTTGCTCGTTAATGATGCAAGAAAAACAAATGCCTGCTTCGCAGTCGCTTGTTTTTCTTTTGCGGCTGTCATATCCCCAACACAATCTCCGCCACCCTGAAATAAATCAGAAGCGAAATCGCATCTACAATCGATGTAATAAACGGGCTTGCCATCACTGCCGGGTCAAGCCCGATTTTCTTGGCAAGCATCGGCAGCGTCGATCCCACTATCTTTGCCACGATAACCGCCATCAGCAGCGTTATACACACTACCAGCGCCACCTGCACGCTCACGTCGTCAAAGATCATTAACCTTGCAAAATTGCAGACAGAAAGCGTCAGGCCGCACAGCAGCGCCGTCCTGATCTCCTTCCAGACCACCCTGCCCCAATCGCCGAACGCTATCTCATCCAGAGAAATACCGCGGATGATAATCGCGGAAGCCTGACCGCCGGCATTGCCGCCGGTATCCATAAGCATGGGAATAAACGCCGTCAACACCACATATCTGCTCAACTCCTTCTCAAACGAAGTGATGATGCTGCCCGTAAAGGTGGCGGAGATCATCAAAAGAAGCAGCCACGGGATTCTCTTCTTAAAAGCGTCAAGCACCGTCATTTTCAGATAAGGCTTATCGGAAGGCACCACAGCCGCCATCTTTTCAATATCCTCTGTGGTCTCCTCCTCCAAAATGTCCACCACATCGTCCACAGTGATAATGCCCACAAGCCTGTCCTCGTTGTCCACCACCGGCATTGCGGTAAACTCATATTTTTTAAACTGTCTGGCAACCTCTTCCTGATCCATCAGGGTATGGATGGAAACCACGCTTTTATGCATGATATCGCCTATAACAGCTCCAGGATCGCTGAGAAGCAGATAGCGCAGTGCCACAGTACCCACCAATGTGCGTTTATTATCCAATACATAGCAGATATTGATGGTCTCGCTGTCCACCCCCACCTTCCTGATCCGCTCGATAGCCTCCGCAACGGTCTGATGCTCTTTCAGATCCACATATTCCACCGTCATGACGCTGCCTGCGGAGTCCTCCGGATAACGCATCAGGTGATTGATGGCCTTTCTGGTGTCCGCGCTGGTGTTTGCAATCAGGCGCTTGACCACATTGGCTGGCATCTCCTCCATCAGTTCCTTCGCATCGTCGGACATCATATTGTCAAGGATGCGGCCTGCATCCTTATCTGACAGGGAGGTAATGACGGACTGCTGCTGGTCAATCTCCAGATAGGAAAAAACATCCGCCGCCTTATCCTTTGGCAGGATACGGAAGATTTTAATGACCTCTTCCTCCTCCATCTCCTCCAGATAATCCGCAATATCCGCATCATTTAACTCTGTGATGATTTGTCTGAGTCTGATATACTGCCCCTTTCCGAGCAGTTCCCTGATCTCTTCAACACCAAAATCGGTAAGGTCATTATAATCCTGATTCTCTTTCGTCTCCTCAATCGCCGTTTCCTCTTTTCTGTTCTCGTCCATAGCACGCCGCCCTTCCGCGCAGTAGAAACGCCTCCGGCCGAACGTCCCATGTCAGACCGAACGGCTCCCCAGGCTTTTCTCTGCGCTTTTATAATAGAATGGATCAGAGGCGCTCACCTGCGCTGTACCTGCGGTGGTCTCCATGATATCCTTTATCAGCTTTTCTTTTTCCTCATAAGGCACCCGGAATGTCAGGGATACCTGTTGTGTGTAGACGGATTCCTCTATGGGAATGCCGCGTTGTCCCAAAAGGTACTGTATCTTTCCGATCCCGTTATAGTCTGTCCCGACCGTAACGGTATATCCGTAACGCATCATGGCCACACGGCTGTCTGCAAGCCCTGCCTGCGCCGCCTGCGTGTAAGCGCGCACAAGCCCGCCCGTTCCCAAAAGCGTACCGCCAAAATATCTGGTCACCACCAATGTCAGCCCCCGGATTCCCGATGCGGTAAGCACCTCCAAAATCGGTCTGCCCGCCGTCCCGGAGGGCTCCCCGTCATCGGAGTACCTTACCGTCTGACCCTGCTCACCAAGAATATAGGCATAGCAGTGATGTCTGGCGTCCCAGTACCTCTTCTTTTCAGACTCGATAAAGGCGGCAGCCTCCTCCTCTGTTTCAGTGGCCTGCACGTGGGCGATAAACCGGGATTTCTTCTCCACGATTTCCCCCTCGCCTCCATACTCTATGATTTTATACGGTTCAAACTTATGCTCATTTTCCATTTGTTTATTGTACCATATTCTCAGAAATCGTTACAGTTAAATATTTTATACTGTGGAATAAATGTCCACAGATTCGCAAACAATTCTTAAGAAAGCATAAA
>DKYC01000146.1 GCA_002492295.1 Lachnospiraceae bacterium UBA7110 | reverse complement strand
CCATGTTTTGCAGCTCGCCCTTTCTTTGACTGAGCTTTTCGATGATTGTTCCGGAAAATTCCTCGGGAACATCAATGTAGGCAAGTTCCATCGGTTCGAGTGTCTTGCCGTTTTCGTCCTTTTTATATAGAACTTCCGCCTTGCTGACGGCAAATTCATAGCCTTCGCGGCGCATGTTTTCAATCAGAACGGACAAGTGCAGCTCACCGCGTCCGGAAACCTTGAAGGAATCGGGGCTGTCAGTCTCTTCCACGCGAAGCGACACATCCGTATTTAATTCCCGGAAAAGCCGGTCCCTTAAATGGCGGCTTGTGACATATTTTCCCTCCTGCCCCGCAAGCGGGGAGTCGTTGACGATAAACTGCATGGCAATTGTCGGCTCGCTGATTTTTTGGAACGGAATAGGCACGACATTATCCACGGAGCAGAGCGTATCGCCGATATGAATGTCGGTAATACCGGAAATCGCGACAATGGAGCCAATGCCTGCCTCCTTTACTTCTATTTTATTTAAACCGTCAAATTCATAAAGTTTGCTGACTTTGACTTTCTTTTGCTTGTCCGGTTCGTGATGGTTGCAGATGACAACCTCCTGATTAACCCTGATGGTGCCGTTGTCTACCTTGCCGACGCCGATACGCCCGACATATTCATTATAATCAATTGTGCTGATCAGCACCTGGGTGCCTGCTTCAGGGTCGCCCTCAGGGGCGGGAATGTAATTCAGAATGGTTTCAAACAGCGGCGTCATGTCATAGCCCTGCCCGTCTTCCTCGAGGGAAGCGACGCCTGATTTCGCGGACGCATAGACAAACGGACAGTCAAGCTGTGAGTCGTCGGCATCAAGCTCTAAAAACAGCTCAAGTACTTCCTCGACAACTTCTGCGGCGCGCGCTTCGGGACGGTCGATTTTATTGATGCATACGATTACGGGGAGTTTTAGCTCAAGTGCCTTTTTCAGCACGAATTTTGTCTGCGGCATGGCACCCTCAAACGCATCCACGACAAGGATAACGCCGTTGACCATTTTGAGCACGCGCTCCACTTCGCCGCCGAAATCAGCGTGTCCCGGCGTGTCGATAATGTTGATTTTTGTATCCTTATACATAACGGCTGTATTTTTTGACAATATCGTAATACCGCGTTCGCGCTCGATATCATTCGAGTCCATAACGCGCTCCGCTACTTCCTGGTTTTCGCGGAAAACGCCGCTCTGCTTTAATAGCTCGTCCACAAGTGTTGTTTTGCCGTGGTCTACGTGGGCGATGATTGCGATGTTTCTGACATCCTCTCTTTTCTGTATCATATAAATCCTCCATTCTTGCCAATGTCTGCGAATTTGGGCGCAAGCACAAATTTGCCGTGTGAAAAATTTATTTTTCACACTAATCCTCCGTTTTTGATTTGCGTTTCTTCTTATTATTATTCATTTCTATTATTCATTTCTGAATTTATTCATTTATGATTTTCAAAACTTTAACAGTATAGCACCGTTAAGTCTCTTTTGCAACACGTATTGCGCAAAAACAGTGGAGTACAAAACTTTTTTCAAAATTTCTACAATGATTTGCATAAAGTTGGCAAAAAGCAGTTCTGATTTTGCCTGATTTTGTCACAAGATTTGGATTATATACGAATTACGGCATTTCCTGCGATATTTCCGGCTTTATTTTTTGTATAAAGTGGCATATGATGTTAACAGAAAGACGAAGGGAGATTAAAATCAATGCAAGAAACAATGAAGACAAAAAACGGTTATCATGAACAGGTGATTGAAAACAATCAGGTGACGGTAATGGGCGAAATCGTAAGTGATTTTACCTTCAGCCATGAGATTTTTTCGGAAGGTTTTTATATGGTGGATATCCAGGTGGCGCGGCTTTCGGAATCAATGGATATCATACCTGTCATGGTTTCGGAGCGGCTTCTTGATGTGAGCGGCGACTATAAGGGCATGATGGTAGTGATTAACGGCCAGTTCCGTTCATACAACAGGCATGAGGAGCACAAAAATAAACTGGTTCTTTCCGTGTTTGCAAGGGAGCTGGAATTTGTGGATGAGCTGAGCGAGAATATTAAGACAAATCAGATTTTTTTGGACGGTTATGTCTGCAAGGAGCCGATTTACAGAAAAACGCCGCTTGGGCGCGAGATTGCGGATTTACTTTTGGCAGTAAACCGTCCTTATGGGAAGTCCGACTATATTCCCTGCATCTGCTGGGGAAGGAATGCAAGATATGCCGCGAACTTTGCGGTCGGGGAGCGGTGTCTTGTGTGGGGACGTATTCAGTCGAGAGAATATATGAAGAAGATTTCCGAGGAGGAGCTGGAGAAGCGGGTTGCCTACGAGGTCTCGGTCAGCAAGCTGGAAATCCCGGACGACGACGAGGACGAATAAATGTTCTGAAGGCTTGCAAAATCCTTTCGCTTATGCTATTATGTTTGCGTTATACATATAAGCTTTGCGAAGAAAGGATAAAAGGTATTAATAAATGGGAGATGGTTTAATACAGGTATACAGCGGAGAGGGGCATGGGAAATCCGCCACAGCGCTTGGAAAAGCCATACAGACGGCAAGTATGGGCGAAGACGTGGTGATTATCAATTTCCTCAAAGGGAACCAAAATGATGCGTTTCTAAAAAGGATGGAGCCTGAAATCAAGATTTTCCGCTTCGAGAAAAGCAATGAGGAATTTTCACAGCTTTCCGAGGAGCGCAAGCAGGAGGAAATCCATAATATCCGAAACGGCTTGAACTTTGCAAAAAAAGTCCTCACGACAGGGGAATGCGGTCTGCTGATTTTGGATGAAGTGCTGGGGCTGATTGACAATGGAATTATCAGCATTGAGGATTTGCGCCATATATTGGAGGCAAAAGCAGAGGATGTGAACATTATTCTTACGGGCATTAAGCTCAACGACGAAATCTGTCGGTTTGCCGACGAGATTTATCAGATTGAGGCAGTCAACTATAAGATTTTTTGAGCCTGCCGGGACGCGGCAAAAGCAGTATAAATGAATAAGGGTTATAAATTATTGAAACAGGAAAATCCGGAAAGATACAGTGCCTTTGGCGGTATGTTTTCGGATTTTTTCGGTTTTTCCGGTATAATCCGTTGACAGTTTATGCCGTATGCAATATAATAAAGAAACAAAAAGAAAATAGAGGGAGATAGAGGTTGCGTTTTTTAAGAGTACCTTTTAAGAGGTGTCAGGCACTGATGAGGAGAAGGGAAAGGAAAGAACGCCGAAAGCGGGGACTGCCTGAAGGTTCCTTGCTTGGGCGTACGGTTAAGAGCCGTATGACTGTCATCATCGGATGGAGCGCTATCGTATTACTAAAGCCGGCATAACCGGCGGCGGTATTGAAAGTATGGGACGCCGGTCATCTGAGATGAGATGCTCGGTTTTTTTCATATCAGGCATTTATAATAGGATTATTAAAGGAGGACATACCAATGGCAATTTTTACAGGAGCAGGCGTGGCAATTGTCACACCGATGAAGGGAAACGGGGAAGTCGATTACGAGGCATTTGCAAAGCTGATTGATTTTCAGGTGGAAAACGGCACGGATGCGATTATCGTATGCGGCACGACCGGGGAGTCGTCGACGCTGACACACGAGGAGCATATCGACGTAATCCGCTACTGTGTAAAGCAGGTAAACGGAAGAATCCCGGTCGTTGCGGGAACAGGTTCAAACTGTACGGAGACGGCAGTTTACCTTTCACAGGAGGCAGAAAAAGCAGGCGTGGACGGATTGCTGTTAGTAACGCCTTACTATAATAAGGCAACGCAAAACGGGCTGTATGAGCATTATAAGACGATTGCGGAATCCGTAAAGCTGCCGATTATCTTATACAATGTGCCAAGCAGAACCGGCTGCAATATTGCACCTGCCACGGTAGTACGCCTGTGTAGGGATATCGATAATATCAAGGGTGTCAAGGAAGCAAGCGGCGATATTTCGCAGATTGCAAAGCTTATGGCATTGGCGGACGGCTGTGTGGATTTGTATTCAGGAAACGACAACCAGATTGTGCCCATTCTTTCTCTTGGCGGAAAGGGTGTTATATCGGTTACGTCCAATGTCGCGCCAAAACAGACGCATGATATCTGCCAGCTTTACTTTGACGGAAACGTGGAGAAAAGCTGCAAGGAGCAGTTGCGCATGATTGATTTGTGCGACGCGCTGTTCTGCGAGGTCAATCCCATTCCGGTTAAGAAGGCACTGAATCTGATGGGGATGAACGCAGGCGTATTAAGGCGTCCCCTGACTGAGATGGAACCGCAGAATGCCGCAAGGCTTGAAAAGGCGATGAAGGATTACGGAATTTTATAATAGAAGGCTGTAAAAGGCTGTAAATGGGAAAGGATAAGAAACGAAATGACAAAGGTAATAATGCACGGCTGCAACGGGAAAATGGGACAGATGATTACGAATATCATTGCCGCGGAGGATGGTATCGAGATTGTGGCGGGAGTGGATGCCTCTGACCATATCAGGAATACATACCCTGTGTTTTGCAGCATGGCGGAGTGTAACGTGGCAGCGGATGTAGTGATTGATTTCAGCGCTGCTGCTGCGGTTGACGTGCTTTTGGATTACTGTGTGGAAAAGCATCTTCCATGCGTTTTATGCACAACCGGTCTTTCCGAGGCGCAGCTTGCACGCGTTGACGAGGCGGCAAAACAGATTGCAGTATTAAAGTCCGCGAATATGTCGCTTGGCGTGAACATGCTGTTAAAGCTTTTAAAGGATGCAGCGCAGGTGCTGGTTCCGGCAGGCTTTGACATTGAAATCGTGGAGAAGCACCATAACCTCAAGAAGGATGCGCCCAGCGGAACGGCGCTTGCACTCGCGGATTCCATCAACGAAGAGTTTGGCAACCAGTTTGAATATGTGTATGACAGAAGCCAGAGGCGGGAGCGCCGCGCGCAAAAGGAAATCGGTATCAGCGCCGTAAGGGGTGGGACGATTGTGGGCGACCATGACATTATTTTTGCAGGAGAGGATGAGGTGATTACGTTTTCACACAGGGCATACTCCAAGGCGTTGTTTGGAAAGGGTGCTGTACAGGCGGCGAAATTCCTGAAAGGAAAGCCGGCGGGCAGATATGATATGAAGGATGTTATCGGTGGAACCGATTGACGGTGCGGGGGGATTTGTATGGAATTTCGGCCGTGTATTGACATTCATAACGGAAAGGTGAAGCAGATTGTCGGTTCCTCGCTTGCGGATACGGGAAACCGTGCGAAGGAAAATTTTGTCGCGCAAAAGGGCGCAGATTATTATGCGAAGCTGTATCGGGAGCGGGGGATAAAGGGGGGGCATATTATCCTTCTTAACCCCGCGTCCAGTGATTATTATGATGCGACAAGGGCGCAGGCGCTTTGTGCGCTGCGTGCATATCCGCAGGGGCTTCAGGTGGGGGGCGGGATTAATGACGAAAATGCACAGCAGTACCTTGAGGCAGGTGCTTCCCATGTGATTGTGACCTCGTATGTTTTTCAGGGCGGACGGGTTCATATGGATCGTTTGGAACGTATGAGGGCGGCAGTGGGGAAGGAGCGGCTGGTGCTTGATTTGAGCTGCCGCATGAAAAACGGCACGTATTATATTGTGACGGACCGCTGGCAGAAGTTTACGGATGAGGTGGTGGACGGGCGGACTTTGGATATGCTAAAGGACTACTGTGATGAATTCCTGATACATGCAGTGGACGTGGAAGGGAAAAACCAGGGGATTGAAAAGCCGCTTGTGGAACTGCTTGGAAAATGGGGCGGGGACATGCCGATTACATATGCGGGTGGCGTACACAGTTATGAGGATATACAAACCTTAAAAAAGATTGGAGGCGGACGGATCCATGTTACGGTCGGCAGTGCGCTTGATTTGTTTGGCGGCACGCTAAAGCTGGAGCGGATTATGGATTTGGTTGGATAAAGGGGGGAAGTGCAGACTGCACTGAAAAGGGTTATGTAGACGCATAAGCAAAAAGTGATATTTTATGTAAATTTGCAATTAACCAAAGAAAACAAAAAATTAAAAATATTAGAAAAATATTGTCTAAATAGTTGTTCGTTTTACACTTCCTATGATAAAATAATACTAGAAAAACAGAGTAGTCAGAAAAGACAGACGGGAGGTGGGCAAGGATGAAAGAACGTGTGGAGAAAAAGACGCAAAAGCACAGAATGAAAAGTGTCAGCTACAACGTCCTTTTCATGCCGGATGATGATACAATGGCGGTGAAAACATTTTCCATCAAAATGGAAGTGCTGGTTCTGTTTTTTGTTGCGATTGCTTTTCTGATTGTTATTGCGCTCACGTACTGTCATATTTTGGCAAAGGAGCTTGGCGCTGCGAATGACAGCATGCTGGAGCTCCGGGTGCAGAGTGAGAAAATCATCGAGGAGAATAACCGGCTTGCATCGGAAAACGAGAGACTGCAGGAAAAGGTAGATATTCTAAGCGATACAGTCAATGACAAAATGGTTCAGGAGGAGCGGCGTGAGGCGGAGCAGGCAAAGAGCTGCATGCCGTCAGGGTTTCCACTTAAGGGAACGGCGTCCTATAATGCGAATGAGACAGAGCTGGACGGTCAGCCGATTGCCTATTTTCATGTCGGTCAGGGAACGGGCGTGATTGCGACGGCAAACGGTACGGTATCGTCGGTTGCAGGAAACAGCGGGAGCGGTTATATTGTTATGGTGGATCATGGGAACGGTTATTTTTCCGTTTACAGAAACGGTTCCAAGCCTAAGGTAGACGAGGGTGACGAGGTTACAAAGGCAACAGAGCTGTTTGTCATCGAAGCGGGACATGAGCAGCTTGGATATCAGATTATTGAAGAAAATAAATACATTAATCCGTTGGAATTTATGGAAACATATGGCTAGGGAATTTTCCCTAGCCTTTCAAATATCAGTTCATAGCCGTCGCTTCCATAATTTAAGGAACGGTTGACGCGGCTGATTGTTGCAGTGGAGGCACCTGTTTTTTCGGCAATTTCCATGTAGGTTTTGTGTTCCCGCAGCATTGTTGCAACTTCAAAACGCTGGGAAAGGGAAAGCAGTTCATTTACGGTGCATAAATCCTCCAAAAAATTATAGGCTTCCTCCTTTGTCTCAAGGCACAAAAGCGCATCAATAAGGTGGTCGACAGCCTCTGTTTTAATCTTTTTATTCATATGTCCATTCCCCTTAAAAGTAAAATTTCAGATGCTTTCATACTGTAAAGTTTTACAGCTTTAAATATTGTATCATAGAACGAAAAAGATGTAAAGGAATTGAAAAAATAATTATAAAGGTCTTGATAAGTAGTTTTCGATACTATATAATGTAGCTTAGCAGCAAGTGCGCGGGAAGCCGCGTGGCATTGAGCCTGTAAGAATCGGCGGATTGAGAGGAATTATGGATACAAAGGACTTATTAAACAAAATAATGGAGGGTGTCGACAGCATTGGTCATATCAGTGCTTCGGATATTCCGAATATTGAATTGTATATGGATCAGGTGACGACCTTTATGGATAAAAATCTCCGCAGGGGCTCGCGTTATCCAGACGCGGATAAGGTGATGACCAAGACAATGATAAACAATTATGCGAAAAACGATTTGCTGCCGCCTCCGGTGAGAAAGAAATACTCGCGTGAGCATGTTTTGGTGCTGATTTTTATTTATTACTATAAAGGAATTCTGTCGATTAACGATATCCAAACGCTGCTGGCGCCTGTGACGGATAATTTTTTCCATAAGGACGGAGGTTTTGATATTGAAACCATCTATGAGGAAGTCTTTAGCATGAAGGCGGAGCAGATGGAGCGTCTCAAGGCGGATGTCATTGAGAAGTATGACTGCGCAATGGGAACCTTCGAAGACGCGCCGGAGGAAAACAGGGAGTTTTTAAAGCTTTTTTCGTTTATATGTGCGCTAAGTTTTGATGTTTATATGAAAAAGATGATTATAGAGCGGCTGATAGACAGTATGAAGGATCCGCAGGAAAAGGAGTAGATTTGTCCGCAGACAGTGAAGAAAAACGGAAAAAAGCCGATATAAGATAAGGAAGGGTAAAATTGTTTGAATGGAGGGACTTTATGTCAATAGCAGCAATTGCGGGCTTTTCCTCACTTCGCGATTACAGGATATCATCCATACATGGTAATCCCTACAGTACCTACGCGGTTCAGAGAATTAGCAGGAACATGGGAAACCAGCGCGGACGGGCGTTTGTAATCGGTCAGGAAAAACCGGAAGAGGATTTATATGTAAAGGATTACGGTGAGCTTTCCAAAACGAAGAATACGGCGACAGGCGATTTTGCCGAGATGCTGAGTATGCAGGAAAGTTCGGCTTCTGACAGCGGCCTTTCGCAGGAGGACGGCGAAAGTAGCGATTCGTCAGGTTATGCATCTTATTTAAAGGATACCATCGGTATGATGGGCTTTCAGAACGGTCTGCGGGAGCGGCTCAACGGCGTAGGATTTACATTGTTTGAATAGTTTGAATTATTTTACGAAAAAAAATAAAAAAAATTATTGTCAGACTATTTACAAAATTATGTAAATGTGATAATATAATTCTTGCAAAGAGATTATGTTATCTTGACTGGGGAGTCAAATAATTAATGATTTGTGTAGAAGGGAAATGCAAAAATTTGCATTGCAAAAAGAGCCATTGGGGAATGGCTCTTTTTGCTTGCCAAAATTTGTAGAATAGTGTATGATAAAACTTGTTATGTAAATACCGAAAGGAGTAAGGTTATTGTGATGAAAAGAGTTTTTACGCTGCTGCTTGTTCTGTGTATGTGTATTGGCATTTTTGATATGGGCTTTGATTTCAGGGTAAGCGCCCAGGAGGAAAAAAAGGATTACATGATTATGGTGAACCGTGCCGCCAACTGTGTGACGGTGTATGAGAAGACGCAGGACGGCAATGTTGTTCCGGTAAGGGCATTCATCTGTTCCTGCGGACGGGAGGGGCATGAGACGCCGCTTGGAATGTTTCGGACAAGCAATTATTATGAGTGGAGGCTGATGGTGGACGGTTCTTACGGACATTATGCGGTTCGGTTTAACAGGGGTATTATGTTTCACTCGATTCCGTATTATTCGAAGAATGCGGGCGATTTGGAGTGGGAACAGTACAATATGCTGGGACAGGCAGCATCGCTTGGCTGCGTGCGTCTTACCTGTGCGGACGCAAAGTGGATTTATGATAACTGTAAGGCGGGCACGGAGGTGACGGTGTACGACGATGCGGAAAATCCGGGACCGCTTGGAAAGCCCGAGGAAGTCAAACTTGCCGAAGAGCATGCCTATAAAACGTGGGATCCGACGGATACGGATGCGGGTAACCCGTGGAATACGGTCAGACCGGCGCTTCACCTGACAAACGGGACCGGCGACGGTGTCATGTATCTGCCGGTAGGAGCGACTGCCTATGATATTTATAATGCGCTGGCGCTGCAGACGCCGCAGGGGGAAGTGCGGGAATTGGGAACATATCAGCTAAGGATGACGGGAAATTATGACTTAAACAATGCGGGTAGCTATGTCGCCCACGTGTGCGGGACGGATATGCTTGGCGTCAGGGTAGAACAGGATATGTTGATTTGTGTGCAATAGTGCTTTAATCGTTTGCGCCGGCAGGACAGTTATGGTATCCTGCCGGCGCATGCTGTTTTAAAGCATTTTTATTGCTTCGCCTGATTTGCAAATGTCGTGTTTACAAGGGTTTCATAGGGAACATAGTCTTCAAGTTCCCCGGCTTCCATTAGGATGTTTTGCAGGAGCATAAAGCTGTCCTCGGAAAATACAAGGTCGTTTTTCCAGGTATCCTGCGTCTGATAACGGTTTACAATCGTGGTGATGGTGGAAAGCTCCGTTTCAGGAAACTGCGGTTGAATAACAGATGCTATTTCATCTGCGGAATGGTTTGCCACATAGTCCATACCTTTTTGCAGCGCTTTTGTGAAGGAGAGAATGATATCGGGGTTTTTCTCCAAATAGCTTTTCTTTGCGCTGAATGCCGTATAGGGCACATACCCGGAATCTACGCCAAGGGACGCGACAATATAGCCTTTCCCCTGTGTTTCAAGCGAGGTGGCATGCGGTTCAAATTCTACGGTAAAGTCGGCATATCCGGCATCGCCCTCTTTTGCGCCGGAAAACGCCGCGGCAGTAGAGCCAAAATCAATACTTGTGTCCATGGTAAGGTCATTTTCAGGATCAATTTGGTTCATTTTCAGGATATATTCAAATACCATCTGCGGCATTCCGCCTTTCCTGCCGCCAAGCACGTAGGTGCCTTTTATCATATCCCAGTCAAAGTTGTCAATCGGAGTGCGGCTTACAAGGAAGTTTCCCGCGCGCTGTGTAAGCTGAGCAAAATTGACGGCATAATCCTGCGCACCCTGTAAGTAGGTGTAAATGGATGCTTCGCTTCCCATAAATCCGATGTCCGCCTCGCCTGTGAGTAGCGCAGTCATTGTCTTGTCGGCACCATAGCCTGTCACAAGCTCAAGATCAATGCCTTCCTCGGAAAAATATCCCTCCTCAATTGCCACGTACATAGGCGCGTAAAAAATGGAGTGTGCGACCTCATTTAAGGTCACTTTGGTCAGACCGGATTTTTCGGCAGCTTCTTTGCCTCCGCAGCCGCTCACAAGGATTGCAATGATGAGCACTGCGGTGAACAGGATGGAGTGTATTTTATGTTTTTCCATAATATATCCTTTCAAGATTGTTTTGGTTATCATATGCGTAAAATGAAGAGAAGGTGATTGGAAAACATTGAAACGGCAAGGGGGAGATGTTATAATTTTCAATAGCGGATGAATGGAAAGCTGATGAAAAACAGAAAGGATAAAAGGAATGGGACTTTATGACGGATTAAATGAACAGCAGCAAAAGGGCGTTTTTACGACGCAGGGCCCTGTGCTGATTCTTGCGGGGGCGGGCAGCGGGAAGACAAGTGTGCTGACAAACCGTATTGCGTATTTGATTCATGACGCGGGGGTGCGGCCGTGGAATATCATGGCAATCACGTTTACCAACAAGGCGGCGGGCGAGATGCGGGAGCGGGTTGACGCGATTGTCGGTCACGGCTCGGAGGCGGTATGGGTTTCAACGTTTCATTCTACGTGTGTGAAAATCCTAAGAAAGAATATTGGCAGGATTGGATTTGATCCCAATTTCGCGATTTATGATACGGATGATTCTAAAAGCGTGATGAAGGATGTGTGCAAAAAACTGGAGATTGATACGAAAATGCTTAAAGAACGCACGATTTTGGGGGCAATCTCCCATGCGAAGGACAGCCTGGTTTCCACGGCGGAATATGAGCGTGCAGCCTTGGGGGATTACACTAAAAGGCGTATTTCGATGGCATATGCGGAGTATCAGCTTACGCTGAAAAAAAATAACGCCCTCGATTTTGACGATTTGATTGGAAAGACAGTGGAGCTTTTCCAAAATTGTCCTGATGTGCTGGAAAATTATCAGAACAGGTTCCGCTATATTATGGTGGACGAGTATCAGGATACGAATTTGGCACAGTTTGAGCTTATTCGCCTGCTTGCTGCCAAAAACAGGAATCTGTGTGTGGTGGGGGACGACGACCAGTCCATCTACAAGTTTCGGGGGGCGAATATCCGAAACATTCTTGATTTTGAGGAAACCTATCCGGAGGCGACGGTGATTAAGCTGGAGCAGAATTACCGTTCTACGCAAAATATCCTTGACGCGGCAAACGCGGTGATAAAAAACAACACAGAGCGCAAGGATAAGGCGCTTTGGACGGATAAGGGTGCCGGAAACCGTATCCATTTCAGGGAATTTGACAATGCTTATGAGGAGGGCGGATACATAGCAGGTGATATTAAAAAGAAAAAGGGGGAGCAATTGGGGGATTACCGTGATTGCGCCGTGCTGTACCGCACTAATGCGCAGTCGCGTATTTTGGAGGAAAATTTTGTCGCGCTTAATATCCCTTACAATATTGTCGGTGGTGTCAATTTCTATGCAAGAAAGGAAATCAAGGATATCCTGGCATATCTAAAGACGATTGACAACGGAAAAGATGATTTGGCAGTCAAGCGTATTATCAACGTGCCAAGACGTGGAATTGGTGCGGCAAGCATCACAAAGGTGCAAGGCTATGCGGACAACATGGGAATTAGTTTTTTTGAGGCGCTGGAACGGGTTGAAGAAATCCCCTCCCTTGGAAAGGGAAAGGCGGCTGAAAAGCTGAAAAGCTTTGCACTGATGATAAGGATGTTTCGGACAAAGCTTTCGATGGTGAATCTTGAAGATTTAATAACAGATGTAATAGAAACGACAGGATATGTGAAGGAACTTGAGGCATCCGACGAGGAGGATGCAAAGGACAGGATTGAGAATATTGATGAGCTGATTACGAAATTAGTCAGTTTCGAGATGGATAAGGATAAAGATGGTGAGGAGGCGACGCTTTCTGGATTTTTGGAGGAAGTCGCTTTGGTGGCGGATATTGATACCGTGAACAAGGATGACAATAAGGTGCTTTTGATGACGGTTCACAGTGCAAAGGGGCTGGAGTTTCCACAGGTGTATTTATCGGGACTTGAGGACGGTGTTTTTCCAAGCTACATGACGATTTCCTCGGATGATCCGTCTGAGGTAGAGGAGGAGCGCAGGCTTGCCTATGTGGGGATTACACGGGCGAAGGAAGACCTTACAATTACTTATGCAAAGTCACGTATGATAAAAGGGCAGACACAATATAACCGGGTAAGCCGTTTTGTCAGTGAAATTCCCGAAACGCTTATGGATAACAGACCAGGCGGTATAAAACGCAGTGATGATGCGTATGATTATGAAGAGGAGTCGTATCAGAAAAATATCTTTAAAGCAAAGCCGTTTGTGTCGGGTCAGAATAACTGGCTGGAGGCTGCCGCTTATTTGGAGAAGCAGGAGAAGGGCTTGGAGAATTTGGAACCGGAGCGGGTAAAGACTGCCGTGCCGGAGAAAAAGAGTTTTTCGGAAATTATCGCGTCCAAGCCAAAAGCAGTGGTGCGCAAAAAAGAGACGCCCGCAGCGAATAAGCCTTATATTGCAAAGTCCCTGGAGGGGCTGACAAAGGGTGTGCCTGTAATGTCGCAAGGGGAGCTTGGATATGCGGAGGGCGACCGCGTCACACATGTCAAATACGGTGATGGTACGGTGCTTGACATTGTGAGGGATACAAGGGACTTTAAGGTGACGGTGGATTTTGATGCGTATGGGAATAAGATTATGTATGCAGCGTTTGCCAAGCTGAAAAAAATATGATAAAATGCATGAAAATGGTAGTAAAAATAAAAAAAAGATGATATCATATATACAACGGAGTTTTACCGAGCGTGAAATAAAAACAGAAAGGGGCTTTTTGAAATGAAAAAGTGGGATGATTTAGTAGAATATTTGCAGGATAAGAACTTGGTCAGCAGTGATATCCTGAGTAAATATTGTGCAAAAAATGAGCTGAAGACGGAAAATGAGAAGAAGGCCAACACATTGCTTTGGGTGCTTGCGATTATCGGTGCAGTCGCAGCAGTAGCCGGTATTGCTTATGCGGTATACCGTTATATGACACCGGATTATCTTGATGATTTCGACGACGAGTTTGATGATGACTTTGAGGACGATTTCTTTGATGACGAGGAAGATGAGGCGGAGAACGAGCAGGACGCTGAAAAGGAAAATGATTATACAACCGTGAAATAAGCTGGCAGACAGTAGGGGGTGCTGATAAAAAGCGCCCCTGTTTTTATGTATACGGGCACAGCCTCATGCAGAGAAAGAGGGGATTTTTATGAAAAAAGGACAGATTTATGAAGGTTATGTGGAGCGTCTTGATTTCCCAAATAGGGGAATTGTGCGCTGTGAGGATGGGATTGCGGTCGTGAAAAATGTACTTTTGGGGCAGCGGATATCCTTTATGGTAAATAAAAAGCGGAAAGGGAAAGTGGAAGGGAGACTGCTGGAGGTTTTGGAGCGGGCAGAAGGGGAAGTGGAAAGCCCGTGTCCGCATTTTGGAGCGTGCGGCGGGTGCAGTTATCAAACGCTTCCGTATGAAAAACAGCTTGCATTGAAGGAAGGTCAAGTGCGTCAGCTTTTGCGTCCGATTTTTGAAAAGCAGATGTTATTAAATGGGGAAAACGGTGATTTGGATGCTTATATAAACCGTATTTTTGAGAAAATCAAGCCAAGTCCTGTTCAGACGGATTACAGGAATAAAATGGAATTTTCGTTTGGTGATGAGTATAAAAACGGACCGCTTGCGCTGGGGATGCATAAGCGGGGGAGCTTTTATGATATTGTGACTGTAAGGGACTGCCGAATTGTCGATGCGGATTACAGGATGGTGCTTTCCTGCGTGTTGGATTATTTTACACAAAATAACAGTAGTTATTTTCATAGGATACGCCATGAGGGATACCTGAGGCATCTGCTGGTCAGAAAAGCACAAAAGACAGGTGAAATGCTGATTGCGCTTGTAACAACAACACAGGAGGAGCAGGAACTTATGCCTCTTGTGGAGATGCTTTTGCAGTTGCCGTTAAAGGGAAAAATAACGGGCGTAATTCATATCAAAAACGATTCCGTTGCGGATGTTGTACAAAGCGATGAGACGCATATTCTGTACGGCCAGGATTATTTTTATGAGGAGCTTTTGGGACTTCGATTTAAGGTTTCCCTGTTTTCTTTTTTTCAGACGAATACATTGGGCGCGGAGGTGCTGTATGAGACGGCGCGCGATTTTTTGGGTGACATTTCTGTAGGCGGAAAGAGAAAGAAGACGGTGTTTGACTTGTACAGTGGGACAGGAACGATTGCACAGCTTTTGGCGCCTGTGGCGGAGAAAGTGATTGGGGTTGAAATCGTGGAGGAGGCAGTCGAGGCAGCGCGGCAGAATGCGGCTTTAAACGGGCTTGATAATTGTGTGTTTCTTGCGGGGGATGTGCTTAAGGTAATTGACGGGATTGCAGAAAAGCCGGATTTTATCGTGTTGGATCCGCCGCGGGATGGTGTCCATCCGAAGGCATTACAGAAGATTGTGGAGTACGGTGTGGACAAGATGGTTTACATAAGCTGTAAGCCCACAAGCCTTGTGCGGGATTTGGAGGTTTTGCTGGATGGAGGGTACGTGATGGAACGGGTGGTTGCGGTTGATCAGTTTCCGTTTACGGCAAACGTTGAAACGGTAGTAATGCTTTCCCACAAA
>DKYC01000123.1 GCA_002492295.1 Lachnospiraceae bacterium UBA7110 | reverse complement strand
TCTTTTGAGGAAATTGAAATTCAGAAAAAAAGGGTTATCGTATTGGTCATACCTGCAGCTTCTGAGATACCTACTGCATTTAAGGAAAAACGTTATATAAGAATTGGATCATCGAAATGCAATATCAGGGATTATCCTAAAAAAGAGATAGAATTATTTAAAATACTTGACGGGAGAACGGAAACGATAGAAACCATTCCGGCAAAATATCAGGAACTTACTTTTCAAAAATTGTTTGGGTATTATGGTTCAAAGGGAATTGTCCTTAACGATAAGACTTTTATAAAAAATCTCGGTCTGCGAAATGAAGAAGGACAATTCAATTTATTGGCGCAGCTGCTTTCGGATGATTCTCATTTTCCGCTCAGGGTATCCATATTTGAGGGAAAAACGAAAGGAACAAATTTGTTTTCGGTCAGGGAGTTTGGAAATAACTGCCTTTTATACAGTCTGGACGAGCTATTGCGATATGGCGATGTACTAAATATCATACAGGCAGATGAAACAGACCGGATTGTGGAAAGGAAAGAAGTGCCGCTGTTTGACAATAAGGCCTTTCGGGAAGCAATTATCAATGCTGTCCTGCATAACAAATGGGCGGAGGGAAATGAGCCGATGATTTCCGTTTTCTCTGACAGGATAGAAATTCTGTCAAGAGGCTCTATATCGCCGGCACAGACAATGGAAGGCTTTTATTTGGGGGAATCTGTCCCTGTGAATGAAAAGCTGTCAGAGATATTTTTGCAACTGCATATCAGTGAAAAATCAGGGCGGGGCGTTCCTAAAATAACAGAAACTTATGGTAAAGAAGCTTTTGTGTTTCGGGAAAATTCAATTGTTGTAACGATACCATTGAAAAAAATCAGAAAAGTTGGGAATAAAGTTGGAAATAAAAAGCCTTTAAATGCAAGGAGAAAGAAAATTATAACGGAAATGAGAGATAATCCCAATATAACAGCCGAGGAACTTCGCAAAATCCTAGCAATTAGCAAAACGGCGGTAGATAACAATATTTCATTTCTGCGTGAAAATGGCTATATTGAGAGAGTCGGTTCAAAAAAAGCAGGGTATTGGAATGTATTATAAAAAAAGAGAAAAATTTTCAAAGGAGAACAATCAATTTATGACAGAAGTTAATGATATCCTGGTTGGTCTTAATTGCTGCTGAAAAAATGTGTATTATACTTGCAATCGCAAATAAATGCTGTCTGCACAGTATAGCAAGTGAACGCATCGGCAATTCAGACCTGAAAGCGGCAATTAAATTTGTTCACGAGCATAATTGGTTTTGGCATTTAATAAATGCTTATACACTCAATAAGAGAGGAGAAAATGGAAATAGGCTTACTGGAAATTTTGGATATTGTGATTATTGTTATGCTTTTAGGTGTTATGATATATACAGATTATAGGACGCAAGAAGTCTGATACTGGTGAAATAATATCTCTATTAAAGCGTACCGCCGAAGAACAGCGAAGCGGCGTGCAAAAACAAATTGCAAGCGGCGCAACAGAGCAGTTTGAGCGTTTCGGTTTTATACAGAAAAGTATTCAGGATACATTGTCGACACATCGTGAGGAAGTTAACCGACAGCTTAGTGAGTTTCGGCAGCAGATGGAAATAAAATTGACAGCCATTCAAAAAGCTGGCACTGAAAGTAATGAACAGATTGAGGGCCGTCTCTCTCAATCCTTTGAACTGGCCAGTAAGCAGCTTGAAAGCGTAGGTCAGGGACTGGGTGAGATGAAAGCTCTTGCCGCTGACGCAAAGTCGTTGAAAAACGCTCTCACGAACGTGAAAGAACGTGGTACGTATGGTGAAGTCCGTCTTGAGAAACTGCTTTCTGATATTCTTGCTCCAAGCCAGTATGAAATGAATGTAGAAATTGCAAACGGTAAACGTGTGGAGTTCGCCATAAAACCTCCGGGAAATGGAAATGAACCACTGCTTTTACCAATCGACAGCAAGTTTCCGATTGAAGATTATAACAGATTACTTGGTGCTGAGGATAAACAATCAATAGAAGATGCAAGGCGGTCACTCACAGGTAAAATTCGTACTTTTGCAAAAGACATTCACGATAAATATATAGTCCCTCCTATAAATGCTATAAGAAGTGTCTTATCAGAAATCCTGTTGTAAAACTAAAAACTGCTTCTAATGAAAAATATGACGAATATCAACATTGTAAAAGGTGAGATTGATGGATGGAACGGATAATAGGAAAGGATGAGCCTGTATGATTAGAGAAATAGTGAAAAATGATTTAGATGGTTTATTAAAATTGTATATGCAGTTACATAATAATCCCATGCCGGAAAAGACTGCTGAACTATTGCAGATTTGGGATACCATTTTTCAGGATAAAAACCATCATGTGATTGTTGCTGAGGAAGATGGGAAAATCGTATCTTCCTGTGTCTGTGTTATCATTCCAAATCTGACGCATAACCAGCAGCCGTATGCTATTATTGAAAATGTGATAACTGATGAAACGTTCAGAAAAAGAGGATTGGCAACACAGTGCTTAGATTACGCAAAGGAGATTGCCATAAAAGAAAACTGCTATAAAATGATGCTGCTTACAGGCTCTAAGAAAAAGAGCACATTGGATTTTTACAGAAAGGCGGGGTATAACAGTGACGACAAAACAGCATTTATTCAATGGATATAGCGTGGTAAGGGAAACGCTTGACTTGTACTTCGCAATGCAAAACTTGAATCGGGCGACTATAAAGTATGCGGCTGTCATGATTAAAGCTGGGATGAATTTGTCGGATATTAAAGCATTGTGTGAAAATTATTTGTTAGAAAACGGTGCAGATTCATTTTGGTATTGGGATGTTGGAGCGTTCGTTTTTGCAGGAGACGAAACTGCTGTTTCCGTATCAGGCAAAGATTATAAAGTGACGGATAGAACCGTACAGGAAAATGATATTATCACGATTGATTTAAGTCCTCAAAAGAATAACATTTGGGGGGATTATGCAAGAACGCTTGTATTTGAAAATGGTATTTTATGTGATGAAACTGACAGGATAAAAAATAACGAGTGGCGAAGAGGATTGCAGATGGAAGAATATCTGCATAAAACCCTGATTGATGTAGCAACACCGGATATGACATTTGAGGAATTATATTATTTCATGAATGACCTTATTGTGGAAAAAGGATTTCTTAACTTGGATTTTCTTGGAAACCTTGGACATTCCATTGTAAAAAATAAAAATGACAGGATATATACCGAAAAGGGAAACCATAAAAGACTATCAGATGTTGAAATGCTTACTTTTGAACCGCATATCAGTATTCCTAATTCCAAATATGGATATAAGAGAGAAGATATCTATTATTTTGATAATGGTAAGTTAACTAAATTATAGAATGCATAGATGGAATCCGTATGAAAACGTGGTGGAAGCAAAGCATCAACCTAACTGCGAAGTAGTTTTTGCATGGGTTGATGTTCGTAGCTATAAAGATACTGAATGGTTATGAAATTTTACAAAAAAATGATTAAAAACATATGATATACTAAACAAGCTTATTTTTTATGCAATGGTCAAAGCCTTTTGGCTTAAAAATTCATGGCAAATCGCCAATTATCCACATAAAATTAAAATTCAAAAGAAAATGAATTGAAACAAACAGGAGGAACGTCTATAATGGAAATGAATATCTGTTAAGGAGCAGCCAAGCTCCCTTGATGAATGGCATAGCCTGTTTAATGCGAAGACGGAGGAGGAACTGGACATGATAAAAGAAGATGGTTTACAAAGGCTGATAAACATTTTACACAGAAATAACTATTCAGACGAGGAAATCATAAAGGAACTTATGATGGAATACAATCTTAATCATGAAGACGCGGAACAGAAATTGAAGTGATAAGAAGGTAGAAGATGCTGTGATACTTTCTATAGATGAAAGAGTAAAGTTCTTATGCATTGGTAGGATTTTCCCAAATGGGAGAAATATAAAGGAGACATGAACCATGAAATTAGTAATTTTGGAAAAAAACAGTTTAGGAACGGATTTGGACATTTCGTTTTATAATGATTTTGGAGAAACCGTTTTTTACGAAAACACTACGGCGGGCGAAGTTGCGCAGCGCGTGGCGGACGCGGACATTATTATTGCAAACAAAGCGCCGTTAAATGAAGCGACGCTTAGCGGCGCGAAAAATTTAAAGCTAATCTGTGAAACCGCGACAGGTTATAACAACGTTGACCTTGATTTTTGCAAGGCGCATGGAATCCGTGTGACAAACGTGGTAGGGTATTCGACGCCGATTGTAGCGCAGCATACATTTGCAATGGCGCTTTATCTTTTGGAAAAGCTGCCGGTTTATGACACGTATGTCAAAAACGGCGACTATGAAAAATGTCCGATTTTTACGTGCTTTGAACCGTTTTTTACAGAGCTTGAGGGAAAGACGTGGGGCATTATCGGACTTGGCAATATTGGCAGAAAGGTGGCGGAAATTGCAAAAGTATTCGGATGCCGCGTAATTTATTACTCTGCGTCGGGAAATAATACCACCGCAGATTATGAGCGTGTGGACTTTGATACGCTGCTTGCGGAGAGCGATGTTTTGTCGCTGCACTGTCCTCTGACAGACAGGACGCAGAATATTATCAATGCAGATGCACTTGCCAAGATGAAGAAAACGGCGATTTTGATTAATGTTGCGCGTGGTCCGGTGGTGGATGAGCAGGCGCTTTACGATGCACTTGCCAACGGAACAATTGCAGCGGCGGGTTTGGATGTGCTTGTAAAAGAGCCGATTGCGGCGGATAATCCGCTTGGTAAAATTAAGGACAGCACAAAGCTTTTGATTACGCCGCATATGGCATGGGGCAGCCACGAGGCGAGGGAGCGTTGCGCAAAAGAGGTTTATCGGAATATTGAAAGCTTTTTGGATGGAAAAGAGCGAAATATAGTAGTATAAAATACGAAAAGAAATTCTAATGCTCACAGCAAAGGCTGTTTCGCAAAGAATTTCTAAGTTTCGTATTAGAAGAACGCAAATGCAGCGTTCTTTATGAGGTAAAATGACGAGATGGAGCAGGATTTGACAAAGGGGAATCTTTGGAAGCAGATATTTGTATTCAGTCTCCCTTTGATGATTTCTAATTTATTACAGGTGTTATTTAATATGGCGGACATTGCCGTTGTCGGGCGTTTTGCGGGTTCGATTGCATTAGGAGCGGTCGGTTCCACGACGACGCTTGTCACGCTGTTTACAGGCTTTTTAATTGGTATGGCAGGCGGCGTGAATGTCTTAATTGCGCGGTATTTGGGGGCAAAAAAACCAAAGGACGTGGAGGACGCGACGCATACGGCAGTCATTATCTGCCTGCTTACGGGAATTGTCATTATGGCAGCAGGACTGCTGTTTGCATATGATATTCTGAGTCTTTTACATACAAAAGACGAGCTGATTGCGGGAGCGGCGTTGTATCTTCGCATTTATTTTCTCGGAATGCCCGCGCTTGCCATTTACAATTACGGCAATGCGGTATTCAGTGCGGTGGGAAATACAAAAAAGCCGTTGTATTATCTGACGGCAGCAGGTATTATCAATATTATATTGAACCTGTTTTTTGTGATTGTGTGCAAGCTGGACGTAGCGGGCGTTGCGCTAGCGAGCGTGATTTCCCAGTACATTTCGGCTATCTTGATTTTGGGTTCACTGTTTCGCAGCAAGGAAGTGTATGGGCTCTGTCTTTCAAAGCTGCGCCTGAACGGAAAAATGGCGTCGGCGATTTTAACGATTGGCTTTCCGTCTGCCGTACAGTATGGGATTTTTCAGCTTGCAAATTTGTTTATTCAGTTCGGCGTCAACACCTTTGACGCAACAATGGTGGCGGGCAATTCGGCGGCGGCAAATGCGGACGGGTTGGTATATGATGTGATGGCGGCGTTTTATACGGCGTGCAGCAGTTTTATCGGGCAAAATTACGGGGCGCGTGATAAAGAGCGTGTGCGCAAAACATATTTGATTACACTTGCATATTCGTTTGGTGCGGGCGCAGTGATTGGACTTGCATTGGAGCTGTTTGGACGGCAGTTTTTGGGACTGTTTACACCGGAGGCGGCAGTCATTGACGCGGGTATGAAGAGGCTTGTCATTATGGGATTTTCGTACGCTTTTTCTGCATTTATGGACAATGCGATTGCAGCGTCAAGGGGACTTGGAAAGAGCGTTGTGCCGACAGTCATTGTCATTATGGGTTCCTGCGTTTTCCGAATTATATGGGTTTATACGGTGTTTGCTTACTTTGGGACGATACCGTCGTTATATCTGCTCTATATTTTCTCATGGAGCATTACGGCGGTTGTGGAAATGATATATTTTAGGAAAGTTTACCGATTACAGTTCAGTCCAGGACTTTGCACTACGCTGCAAAGTCCGTAAGAAAGTCTAAAGGTTGAGATGCATCAAGCCAACCGCGAAGCGGTTTTTGCATGGCTTGATGCGTTACAGTTCGGCAAAGCTGAACTGTAAAGTTTACCGTATACAAATGGCAGCTGCGTAGGATGTGCGGTTGTAGTTAGCGGGAAAAGAGGAGTATTGCATAAAAATGAAAAAAGTTATAACGATGATTGCGATCCTATTGATAATGGTTGTATTTTCGGCTTGCGGAAAAACAAAGAATCCTGTTGTGCTTCCG
The DNA here is from genome assembly GCA_002492295.1 of Lachnospiraceae bacterium UBA7110. GTDB lineage: Bacteria > Bacillota > Clostridia > Lachnospirales > Lachnospiraceae > COE1. The sequence goes on along the minus strand of DKYC01000123.1, from coordinate 9,526 downwards.
GAGCGGGAGGATATTATATCAATTGGTGTTTCCGACGGAGAAAAAGTGGCGTTTTCACCGAATACGGAGGGCGAAGCAGCGGCGTTTATTGACGCATTTTACGCTATTTTGTCTGATATGGAGATATCCAATAAGGAGTCTGTAACGGATGCTCCGGTAAATCAGGATTATATTGAGATATCCTTAAATTGTGATGACAAAGTAACGACACTTTTTTACTATAAAGACAACAATACAGAATATGTGGAGCAGCCATACCAAGGGATTTATATTCCGAAATCGTCATTAGAGGAAAAAATAACGGAATTATATCGTATTGCGGAACAAAATCCTCCCGTGACAGTAACCTTTCAGGCGATTGTGTTGGAATGCTCAGATACATCTATTTTGGCAGAGCCTGTAGAAGGTTCCAAAGAATTGAATTCCGCTGACCAATTCAGCGTACCAAATACAGAAGGAATACAGTTTCAGGCAGGCGATGTGATTGAAATTGCGTACGATGGGAGCATTTTAGAAACATATCCGGCGCAGTTGGGGGAAGTATTTAGCATTACCTTGATAGAACAGGCGAAAACGGATGCCATGTGGGATAAAATCCCGATGGTGATGATTAATGATAAACTGTATTATGATACCGGAAAAGAGAGTTCTGTAGAAGGACGCTGCGGCAATATGGACGGGCAGATAACGTCAACTGTAGACGGAACGGAAACGCCGACGGAAAATAATCAGTCCAATTTTGGGACAGGATTTGGGTATCAGTATGGAAGCGAAGAGAATACAATAGAGATTTTTATGAATGAAAAGTGGATTGTTTTTGAATACAGAGATGAAACATAAAAAGTAATGGAAAGGAGATTATTTCTATGGAAAAAATAACAAGTTTTACAATCGACCACATTAAATTACAGCCGGGGGTGTACGTTTCAAGGAAGGACAAGGTAGGTGACAACACAATTACGACATTTGACCTTAGAATGACCTCGCCGAATGAGGAGCCTGTGATGAATACGGCAGAGGTGCACACGATTGAGCATTTGGCGGCAACATTTTTACGCAACCACAAAGAATACGGGGAAAAGACGATATACTTTGGACCGATGGGATGCCGGACGGGATTTTATCTGCTGCTTGCGGGTGATTATGCGTCGAAGGATATTGTACCGCTTATGATAGAGATGTATGAGTTTATCCGTGACTATAAGGACGAGGTACCGGGGGCAAGCCCGAAGGACTGCGGGAATTATTTGGATATGAATCTTGGCATGGCAAATTATCTTGCGAAGAAGTATTTGGATAATGTGCTTTATGACATTAAAGAGGACAGGTTAGTCTATCCGAACTAGGTGTGAGAGACGAAGGTTTTTCGAGCGCACTGCGGGATATTGAAATACCGGCAAAATAGATGGAAAATAATGGATATTGGATTTGAAAAAGGAAACAATATAATAAACGAAAGGAAAAAAGGAAATGAATAAAATAGGAATTATCGGTGCAATGGAGCTTGAGGTTGCGGAATTAAAATCAAAAACGGAAGTAAAAAATGTTGTCGAGAAGGCGGGCATGAAATTTCATGAAGGCGTTTTAAACGGGAAAGATGTGGTAATCGTGCAGTGCGGTATCGGCAAGGTCAACGCGGGTATGTGCGTACAGATTTTGGCGGATTTATTTAACGTGGACGCGGTGATTAATACGGGTGTGGCAGGCTCATTGCGCGCGGAAATCAATATTGGCGACATTGTCGTTTCGACGGACGCGTGCGAGCATGACATGGACGTGAGCGGTCTTGGATATGAACCGGGTATTATTCCGCAGATGGAAACCTCGTTTTTCAAGGCTGACAGGACGCTTGTGGAGCAGGCAAAGGCAGTCTGTGCGGAAGTGAATCCGGAGATTGGCGTATATGAGGGACGTGTAGTGAGCGGTGACCAGTTCATTTCGGACGGGGACACGAAGGACAGGCTGATAAAACTTTTTGGCGGTTCCTGCGCGGAAATGGAAGGAGCGGCGATTGCGCACGCGGCGTTTTTAAATCAGATTCCTTATGTGGTGCTCCGTGCGATTTCGGACAAGGCGGACGGCAGCGCACACATGGATTATCCGGAATTTGAGCGTGCGGCGGCGGCGCATTGTGCAAAGCTTGTAGAAAATTTAGTGACAAGAATATAAATTTGTGCAGACTGAGAAAGGCATATGGTTTATAAAATAAAAAATGAAGACGCTTATAAATAAATTAAAAAAATTTAAGACATCTGCATTGATAGGGCTTGTAGGAAGCGTGACGGTGACACTATTATGGTTTATCCTTTTTGGCAACAGAAATGTGCGGACGCTTGGGATTTCTATTTTGGGCGCGGCGGTTGTGATATTTGTTCTTAAAATCGTATATGATTTTGTAATCGAAAAAGTCGGCTTTACCAAGAAATTTTTGGCGAATGAATTATTTATTCTGTTTGCACTTGTTGCATTTCTGGCAACCACAATCTGTGCATTTGCGCCTGTAATGCTGTTTGCGTCTGTGCATGATGAACGTGCGCAGAAGCGCCTGAGTGCATATGTGGCAAACGGACGTGTTGAGGAGCTTTCCCTTGAGACGGCAAATGGTACGCTTCACGGTTGGTTTCTGCATAATGTGCAGGGGAGTGCGCCTACGGTCCTTTACTTTGGAGGAAATAACGAGGACGCTGCAGGAAGAGTGCTTCAGATTCTCGAGAACGAGAACGTAAGTTCTATATTTAACGGCTATCATTTTGCCTTTATTGATTATCCCGGCTATGGAAACAGCGAGGGTGTTTCCTCGGAAGAAAGCTTTAAGCGCATGGGACTTAGTGCGTATGACTGTCTGATGAACAGGGAAGATGTGAGTAAAATTACGCTAATGGGATACAGCCTTGGAACGGGTGTGGCAAATTATGTTGCAGGCCAAAGGCAGCCCTCAGGCTTGATTTTGATGGCGCCATATGCAGACGGATATGATTTATATAACAGCTATGCGGATATTTTCCACGGTCCGTTAAGGGCACTTGTAAGCTTTAAGATGAGGTCGGTAAAATTTGCACAAACTGTAACTGTAAAGCCGTTGCTTTTAGCCTCAAAGGCGGATGAGGAAGTGCCCTATGAAAGCTCTGTAAGGCTTTTTGAACAATATGAGAAGGGCTGCAATTTCGTGACGATTGATGAAATCGGTCATAATGATTTTTGGGGAACACAGGAGGTTTTGGACGAAATTGAAAAATATCTTAAACAATAAAATTTATCCTGCGGCAGTCATTGCGCTTTTGGGTGCGGCAGTCAGTCTGCTTGTATGCACCATTGTAGGTGCAAGAGGTGCGGTAAAGGGATTTTTGCCGCTTTGGCTGTTTTTGTTTTTTGGACTTTTGAATATCGTGCTTGACAAGGTACCCCATACGGCACGCTGGAAGTGGTTTAAGCCGGTGGTATTTGTGGCGGCGGCACTTGTAATTTTGCTGTTGCTGGCGCTTTTTCGGGGATAGGAAACGGGGAGGATTATGATGGGGATACATTTTGGCGTGGACTATTATCCTGAGCACTGGCCGCGGGAACGTTGGGAAACGGATGCGCAATTGATGAAGGAAATGGGCGTGCAGGTAGTGCGCATGGCGGAATTTTCCTGGTTTCAGATGGAGCCGCAGGAGGGGGTATTTCGCTTTGCGTGGCTTGAGGAAGCAGTAAATTTACTAAATCAATATGGGATTAAGACCATTCTTGGAACACCCACAGCGGCGCCGCCTGCGTGGATTATTGAAAAGAATCCCGAGATACAGCCGGTTGACCGGGAGGGAAGGCGTAGATTTTTTGGCGGAAGGCATCATTGCTGCCAGTCCAATAAGACATACCGTGAGCATGTGAAGCGGTTTGTGACAGCAATATCGGAAAAATTTGCGGATAATCCCGGCGTTATTGGGTGGCAGATTGATAATGAGCTTGGGAATTCGCATGCGGATTTGTGCATGTGTGGTTCCTGCCGTCTGAATTTCCAAAAATGGCTCCTCAAAAAGTATGGAAAAATTGAACGGCTGAATGACGCATGGGGCACGGCTTTTTGGAGTCAGGGCTACAATAAATTTTCACAGATACGCACACCGCTGATTACGGTGACAGGTGAAAATCCGTCCGCAATGCTGGACTGGAAGTGTTTCTGCTCTGATTTGATTGTGGATTTTGCAAAATGGCAGGCGGATATTATCCGTAAAAAGTGCCCGAATCATTTTATCACGCATAATTATATGTGTTTTGACGATAAGGTTAATTATTATGATTTGGGCGAGTTGCTGGATTTTGTTTCGAACGATGTATATCCTGCGGGGTATTGGCATGAGAAACCGCAGGAACCTTTGTACCAGGCGGCAGCGGCGCATGATGTGGTGCGCAGCTATAAAAAGCAGCCGTTTTGGATTATGGAACAGCAGTCGGGAATGGCAGGCTGGGGGATTATGGGCAGGCAGCCAAAGCCGGGTCAGCTGTCGGCATGGGCAATCCAGTCTGTGGCGCACGGGGCGGATGCGGTTGTTTTTTTCCGATGGCGTACCTGTGCCGTGGGGACAGAGCAGTTTTGGCATGGTATTTTAGGACACAGCGGAAAACCGGGACGGATTTATAACGAACTGAAGCGGTTGACGGAAACGTTTTCATCATATATGGATGACTTTGAGGGAAGTATGCCAAAGCCCGAAGTGGCGATTGTGCACAATTTCCGGCAGAATTATGCGTTTCAGATACAGCCGCACCATCCAAAGCTTACATACGTCAAGGAGCTTTATAAGTATTACAGGGCGTTTTATGAGAAGAAAATCCCCGTGGATTTTGTACAGGATACGGATGATTTGTCAGGGTATAAGCTGGTGGTTGCGCCGCTGCAGTTTTTAATGACACCCCAATTGGAACAGCATTATTTTGATTATGTGGAGAATGGCGGGCATTTGGTGCTGACCATGCGCACAGGCGTGAAGGATGCGGAAAACCGTTGTATGACGGACAGGGAGCTTCCGGGACGGCTCGGTGAACTTTGTGGGATTACCATATCGGAGTATGATTGCCTGAATGAGACGACAGGCGGCGTACTTTATGGGAAAAAAGAGTATGTAATTAAGAAATGGTGCGATATTATTGAGCTGCAGGGGGCGAGCTGCCTTGCGGAATATTCGACGGGTTTTTATAAACAATCACCTGCGATTACGGAGAACGTGTACGGGGACGGGATTGCGTGGTATGTCGGAACGGAGCCGGATGAGGAGCTGATGGAGGATTTGCTTGCCTATTTTGAGCGGCGCAGCGAGGTTGCAACGCTTGGTACGGCGGCGGACGACGTGGAGATGATGACGCGGGAGTCGCAGGATAAAATCTGGCTTTTTGTGATTAACCATACGGATGACGAGCAGGTTTACCATTTGCATGACCGATATGAAATGATTGAGGGTGAGCAGGAGGAATTTCTGCGTCCGTTTGAGGTGCAGCTGTTTGTAAAGCGCAAAAAACAATCGGTTGTATAGGAATAATCCTATGGTTACTACCGAAAATACGACTTTAGATGTATGGAATATACGATACGGGAATGCTAAAATCAGGTAACAAGCTTGTAAATATTATTTTCCACGGTGAGGTGAAAAGGAGGAATGATTATTATGTACTTATTATCGATTTTAGTGTTCTTGGCATTGTGTATTCTTTTTATGGTTTTCTGCACGGGCGGCGGACTTGGCAGCATTATCTATTTTATTGATATGCCGTCGATTATCACGCTTGCTTTGCTTGTGCTGCCGATGATGATAATTGCGGGGGTGATGAAGGATTTCAACAATGCGTTCCGGCTTGGCGCAAAGGTGAAGAAGCCGGCGAAACGTGCGGAACTTTTGCGTGCATTGGAGGCGGTGTCGTTTGTGATGAAGGTTTTTTGGGCTGCGGGGATTTTCGCTTTTTTAGTACCGACAATGAACACCTTTTTGCAGATTTCGGGCGATTTGACCGTGTCGCTTGCACTGAAGTATACTGCAGTCGGATCTATTCCGCTGTGCTATGCGTCAATGGTAACCATTATTTTGCTGCCGCTGCGTACAAGGCTTAGGATACGGTTGAACGAACTTTGTGAAGAAAATGTCAATGCAGCGGACAGTGCAAGGCAGACTGTGCGGCAGGAGAGTGAGATTGCGGATATGAAGCAGTCAGAATAAGGAGAAAAAGCGAAATGGAGGATAATGATGAAGAGAAAATGGCAGGTTTCCCTTTCAATTATTCTGTATATCCTTATTCTTGCTGCGGCGCTTGATTTTAATCTGCTGAAGCTGTTTGATATCAGGCTTTTTCTTCTTTTCGTGCTTGGCACGGCGGTTTTGACGGTTCCTTTTTGCGAGAAAGGCATTGACCGTAGAGAGCTCTGTTATATTTTTGGCAGAAAGGCGATAGAGGCGGGGCTGATACAGACACTTCTGCTGATGTTTGTGGGATTGCAGAACAGTGCGAGTAGTGAAACATTTTGGAACGATATTGCGATGAGCTTTCGACCGTTGCTGTATGGTTTTTGCATGCAGATTATTTTTTCGGAGAAGCATGAAGGAACGGCAGCTGTGCAGGATATACAGAAGAATGTGGCTGTGCGGGAGGAGCCGGATTCGACGCAGCGGTTTCGGGAGTTTGGGTTGACAAAGCGTGAGCTTGAGATTGTGGGACTGATTGCGGAAGGGAAGTCCAATGGTGAGATAGCGGGGGTATTGTTTATTTCCGAGGCGACGGTGAAAAAGCATATTTCCAATATTTTTGAAAAGACGGGCGCAAGCAGACGTGAAGAACTGGTGCGGATGGCTTTTGACAAAAAAGAGAAGTAAAGTAATTTGGATTTTTGGAAACGGTATGGCGTTGGCTGTGCCGTTTTTTGACGTGCACGGCGCCCAAAGGAAACGTGTCAGCCAAAAAAGTGGTACAGACTCCTGATTAAACAGTATAAAACAGTTGACAACAGTTCCATACTGTTATATACTGTTTATAAAGAAAGGGGGATTTAGATGAACCTAATCATTAACCATAACGCCATGCAGCCGATTTACGAGCAGATTGTAGAGCGGATTAAGGATAAAATAGTGCATGGTGAGCTATTGGAGGAAACGATGCTGCCGTCGGTCAGGACATTGGCAAAGGATTTGAAGGTGAGCGCGCTGACAGTGAAAAAGGCGTATGACCAGCTTGAGGCGGAGGGGTTTATCGTTACAGTGCACGGAAAGGGCAGCTTTGTGACTTGCGCAAACCAGGCACAGATTTTAGAGGAGAGCAAGAAGGAAGTGGAGGCGGAGTTTGAGGGTGCAATAAGGAAGGCAAGAAGCTGCGGTCTGGGAAATGATGATATTCGGGAAATGTTTGAAATTATTCTTTTCGATAGTTAATATTTTTGGCAGAAAAAGAAAAGTGTCAGGTCTTGACGGAAATGGGGGATTACAATGGTTAAATTAGAAAATGTAAAAAAACAATACAATGATTTTTGCTTAGACTGTTCAATGGAAATACCCAAAGGGCAGGTGACCGGGATTATCGGCAGAAACGGAGCGGGGAAAACGACGGCGTTTAAGGCAATGCTTGGGTTAATCAGAATTGACGGCGGAAGCGTGGAGCTGTTTGGAGAAGACGGAAGGATACTTTCGGCGAAGGATAGGGAGCGGATTGGCACGGTGCTTGCAGATTCGGGGTTTTGCGGGTACCTTACGATTAAGGATTATGTGCCGATGCTTGCGGCGATGTACAAGGATTTTTCCAAAGAGAAATTCGTGTCGGAATGTGAGCGCATGGGATTGCCGATTAAGAAAAATATTAAGGACTTTTCGACGGGAATGAAACGCAAGCTGCAAATTCTGACAGCACTATCACATAATGCGGAGCTTTTGTTGCTTGACGAGCCGACGGTAGGACTTGATGTAATTGTGCGTGATGAGATTTTGGAGATGCTGCAGGATTATATGAAGACAGAGGAGCGCAGCATTCTTATCAGTTCTCACATTTCCAGCGATTTGGAGGGAATATGTGACGATATTTATATGATTGACAATGGTAAGATCGTGATGCACGAGGACACAGATGTGATTTTGGGCAGCTATGGTTTGATTAAGGCGACGCGCAGTCAGTTTGAGAAGTTGGATAAAACATATATTCTAAAAAGCTATGAGGCGGATTTTGGATATAATTGCATCACCAATCAAAAGCAGTTCTATTTGGAAAATTATCCGGATATCGTGATTGAGAACGGAAGTTTGGATTTGATGATGAGAATGTTTTTACAGAAATGACGACAGTGAAAAGTGTACTTAATGTGCAAATTTACTGGTTAAGAAAGTGAGCAGGATGACGAACTGGATGGAGAGCAGGAGCCTTAATGTGCAAATTTACTGGTTAAGAAAGGAGCTAGGTTATTATGAAAGGGTTACTAATCAAAGATTTTAATTTATTGAAAAAGCGCGGGATTTTCTTATTGGTATTCATTGTGGGTTACACGGTTTATCAGTTAGGTACATTCAATATGGAATGGGCGGTCGGCTTCGGAACGCTGATGATTGCAATGTTTTCACTCACTACCATTACCTACGACGAGTATGAAAATGGAATGCCGTTTTTGCTCACTTTGCCGATTCGGAGAAATGATTATGTGCGTGAAAAATATGTATTCGGATTTCTCATTACAACCGTTACGTGGATTCTTTTGGTGGCGGCGTGCTTTCTCTTTGACATAATGATATGGAGAAAGGATGGCGGAGATTTCGGGGTTAAATTGGTCATTTGCGCGGCATATTTAGTTTTTGTATATTTTCTGATATCGCTTCAAATACCATTGAAATTAAAATTTGCGGAAAGAAGCGGGATTGTTACGACGATTGTTGTTGTAATTATTGGTGTATTTTGTTCCATTGTTTATATTGAATTTGAGTATGGGGTAAACTTTTTGGAATTAGGCTTGGATTGGAACGCTGTAGCAGCAGGAGCCATCGTTGTGTTGCTTGCGCTGATGCTTGTTTTTTACCGGTGGGCAGTTCGGATTATGGAGAAGAGGGAGTTTTAATTATTGCCCAAATCGTTTATAATAATAATATATTTTTGTGGAATGAACGGACATTGCAGGAGAATGGAGGAGAAACAATGAAGGAAGTTGCCGGTTATTATGATGGTAATACAGTACAGCTTTTAGAAGCAGCGCCTAAAACAAAGCAGAAAGTAATTGTAACGTTTATTGATGAGGAAGATATATTTGATGACCTTCCCGTTGGAATTTTGTCAGAGTATGCCAATCCGGAAAAAAGGATTTTAGAAGAAGGGGCATTTGAACGTGCTATGGTGGAAAAACATGGTAATGGCTGATGCAAACACTATGATACGTTGTATTATGGGTGATGACGAACAAAAGATACTGGAGCTTCAGAGAATACGGGAAACGCAGAAGATTATTTACACATTAGAAGTAATTGCCGAAGTCGTATATGTCCTGACAAAAGTGCATAGTGTTTCCCGTAAAGATACTAGTATAACCATTATTAAT
>DKYC01000140.1:28678-41979 GCA_002492295.1 Lachnospiraceae bacterium UBA7110 | reverse complement strand
TATTGCAAATATTGTGCTTGCGCTGCATACAACAAAAAGCTAATGCTTTTTGTTGTCAAGAATTTGCAGGCATTGTCAAGAATGGAGGATTTATATGGCACAGCAAATTTCTGAATCGGAACTGGTACTAATGAAAATTATTTGGAAAAATGGAGGGACGGCATTATATTCCCTCATCATGGAGGAACTGGAAAAAGACCAAAACGAATGGAAAAACAACACTGTACTTACTTTGCTTTCGCGACTGGTAGAAAAGAAGTTCTTGAAAGTCAACAAAATCGGCAGACGCAATGAATATGTAGCCGTAGTAACAGAAGCAGAATATCAGACCATGCAGACACACAGCTTTCTTAACAAAGTTTACGGAGGAAATGTGAAAAATTTAGTATCTACTTTGTTGCGGCAGGACATTCTTTCGGCAGATGAGCTAAAAGAGATTGAAGCATTTTGGAGAAAAGAAAATGAATGAGTTTCTAAAAATCGTATTATCGCTATCCGTTTCCGGCACATTGCTGCTATTGCTCATTTGGGGACTGAAACAGCTTTGCAAAAATAAATTTAGCAGGCGTTGGCAGTATTATATCTGGCTTGTTGCTGTATTGCGGTTTCTAATTCCTTTTACGTTTGGTACGACGATTGTCGGAGGCTTGTTTGAAACCCTTGATGCAACAATGGCAACGGCGGCAAGCAATGAAAATTCCATGAATCCCAATGTGCCTGTTACAGTAAATACGGATACCGGCGAAACAGAGCCAATATCGGAAAACAGGAATGCAACAGCCGCCGATTCGATACGCAAGCCGCTAGATATCTTTGACTGCGTGTTTCTCATTTGGGCAGTGTTGGGACTGATTCTTTTTGTCCGTCGGATAACGATTTATCAAAGCTTTATCCATTACCTCAAAGCGGGAAATACAGAGGTGGCGGATATTTCAATCCTGAATCTGCTGTCTGACTGTGAAGAAAAACAAAATATCAAATCAAGAGTGGAACTATACCGAAATCCACTGATTGCGTCGCCTATGCTGATTGGCTTTTTTCGTCCATGTATTATTTTGCCTGTCCGCGAATTAGGAGAAAAAGAGCTGGCTTATATTTTGGGGCATGAGCTGAGCCATTATCAGCAGAAGGACCTGTTTTACAAATGGATGATTCAGCTTGTTGTCTGTGTTCATTGGTTTAATCCCTTTGTATATTTACTGGAAAAAGAAGTCAACAAATCCTGTGAGCTGTCCTGTGATGAAAAAGTAATCTCCAGACTTGACGCACAGGCAAGACGTGAGTATGGGGATACGCTGATTTCCTATTTGAAGGGAAATAATCTCTACAAAAGTTCTCTGTCTTGTGTTACTTTGACAGAGGGAGCAGAACAATTAAAAGAAAGGTTAGGTGCGATTATGAAATTTAAGAAAAAATCAAAAAGTGTGATTATGATTACTGCTATTATCTCTGTTGCCGTTTTCGCCTGTTTTTTCGCAACCGGCGCATATGCGGCACCTTCCGCAAATCATGATAGTGCGATGGTAAATCATAATAGTGCAATGATATGGAAAGATAGCAGTATATTGAATCAAGTTATGAAAGAAGATGGGGTTTATTATATTTTTTGTGATGGTACGGGAGAAAAGGACAGGCCTCAGGCTTCCGTTTCTGATGGAAGCGTTCTGTTTGTTTTAGTGCGGGAAGACAGCTATGTCTCTATCGGTCCGTTTGATAATCAGGAAACACTTGTGGAAGATGTTACGAAACAGTGCGAATATATGAAATCGCTTACGCAGGAAGAAAAGGATTTAATCATAGCAACTGCAGTAACGGTTGACAGTAATTTAGGATATTCCGATTCTTATGCAAAGCTGATTGCATACAAAACCGGAAATTACGGACAGCAGAGTATAGCTGACTTTAATGCGGCGCTGGCTCCAACCCCCGATGCGTTATCACAGGTTCTTGCTGCGCAGGCTGATGTGATAAGCTTCATAACTCCTGATGATAAAAATTATGATTTTTTCACAATAACAATGACCCTCTCGGCGGGTGAATTATATTGCGAGCATAGGGGAGAAGAATTTACATTTTTCGCGGGAATATCAAAGCAGAGCGGACCAAGTAAATGGTTGGACGAAGAGGGGGAAATATGGTATGAATTTAACTGTTACGCTGATTTATATGTCACTTACGTTATCAACGCTCCGGAACTATTGACGGTGGCAGAGCGGGATTATACGTTACTGACATTCAAGGAAAAAATGCAAGATTACTTGAATGGTCTAAGTGAAGATGAAATCACAGACGGCAATATCGAAAAGAAGCTTACCGATAAAGCTGCGGAACTTGCGAAGGATTTGTCCACGGAAAATATGACGCTGTCCTGTGAAATTCCCCTAATTGATATAATAGATTGACTATTCATGAAAATGTGATATTATACTATTAGCGGTAGGTTTTGCCGCAAAATAGTCCGTTAAAAGCGTTAGCAGCTCTAAGAAAGTAACTACACAAATGGCTATGTGGATATGCATAGCCATTTGTTTTTTTAGGGTGGATACAGTAATGCAGCGAAAGGGGGATGCATGTTGTTTGTGCTTTAAACAGAGGTGGTCATAATAGCAAGACAGATAGAGTGTACAATTTCAGATATATGTATTGATTATTTAGTGAAAAATAAATTTAATCTTTTTATTGAGCGTACCAGTGATGGGAGCGTAAATGAATGGGACTGGATTGCAGAGTGGACGGACTTGCATTTATAAGGTACAGGATATTTAAAATGAAAAATTTGGATATTTTAATTTTTTAGGCACCTATCCGGAATCACTGCAAAGCAATATAAATGACAATTCCGATATGGATAAATATGCGGTGAACAAGTTGGTTGATTGGGGATATCGTCTGTCTGTAATAAATGAGAACAGAGATGGTTTTCCTGAAGATTTTTATTTTAAGAATCATTTTAAGTGGTTAGCGGAAAAAGATGGAAGGACATTTACGGCGATAGATCCGCTGCGTTTGCTGGGAATTGTAACGATTGTACAGGAGTATGGAGATGCCTGGGATTGTATAGATGTGTCTTGTGTTTTTTCAATAAAGCCTGCTAAAAGAGAATAATCCAAAACACATGGATGTAAAGACTGCAAAAGTATGCAGAAGCATAGGAGTAATGAATATGAGTATAACTGTGAAAAGAAGCTATTCACCAAATGATCAAAAAGAATTTGGCGGCAGTTCCATCGAGATATTACTTAAGGCAGGACGCGATTTGCAGTATTAATTGAATCAAGGATATCATATAAAGGGGGGCATCCACATTTGTAGGAAATCATTATTTACTGTCCGAACGGCATTGATTGGCATTGGTAAGACCGTTTCTTCGGAAGAAGGCATGTTGCTTTATCAGCTTCCTTGCTGCTAAAATGTATGGATGGAACTATTCGGGATTTGGCTGCACATAAAGGAACGTATCGCTTGATTGACAAGACGAAGACTGCTATTGTGCTGATTGGTAAAATGCTCGAAATAAGTTTGCTTATATCATAACCAGTGATGCGATTATTCTTGATAAATGCGAGAGCTGGATTAACCTAAATGCAAAGATTATAGAGGAAATCAAGGTGGACTATCCCTATATTGATATGTCTTATTTGATGGAAAAGGAAATTATATAATGAATAGAGAAATAACTTGGATTGAATGTGATGGTGGTCCACACATTTTAATTGAAAGTAAATATTTAAAAATCTGGAAAGGGAGAACCGAAGAGGAATATCAAAAGGCAAAGGAATATTATGAAGAGACAGCCCTTATAGATGATTATATTGGAGAGCTCAATATAGGAACTGGAAAATGCCTGGTAATAAGTGATGATATAACTTCAAGTACTTGGCTTTCTGACAATAATACAAGTGGCTTTTTAGTAGTTGTAAATTATATTAGTGATGATTATATCGATGAAGAAATAACGTTTGATACACTATTTAATGAATTTTGTAAAATTCCGGAGGAGCAGTTTGCTGATACGAATTTAATATATCGGGTGACAGATGAGGAATTATATTTGTTTGCTGCATGCGATTTTGGTAGTGAGTGGCTTTATAATTATTGTAAATTGAATTTGTTATCAGGTGATTATAGGATAAAAATGATTGAAGAGTACATTTTTGATGATTCAAGTTTTAGGTTATTTAAATTTAGTAATCTTATGAATCAAGGGGAAAAATGATATGCGGATTCACTGGAAGAACTTCTAAACAGAATGATGCCCATGAAATAGATTGTAATATGATGTTGCACGAGAAGCCAAATCAAAAATTATGGTGGAACGTATAAAACAGCGGTAAACCTGTCACAGATTCACCGCTGTTTTTCTTCATACGGACAAACCCGATAATCCGTCGGATTAATTCCTTTTATCTTCTTAAATTTCTGCTGAAAATAATCCGCATTCTTATATCCGACCTTCGCAGAAATCTCGTAAATCCGCAAGTCCGTCTGTGTTAAGAGGTCGGCGGCTTTTTCGACGCGCACGGTATCGAGGTAAGTATTAAAGTTCATGCCAACGCGCTCCTTAAAAAGCTTGCCAAGATACGAGCTGTTGTACCCAAACAGGCTTGTCAAGGTTTTCAGCTTCAGATTCTCTTGATAATTGTGGTCAATATAATACAAAATATCATCAAGAATACTTTCGCTGGAATTATTCCCAATTGCACGCATAATCATTTCAGACTGCTCGTGGAAATAAGCAAGGATTTCATGCAGATAATATTTCTTTGTAAGCAACTCCATAATGGCGGCATTGTGCGGAAACGGAATTTCGATAGTACCATAATGATATGTAATGCTTTGCTTTATCTGCAAAAAAATGTCAATCAAAAAATATTTAATGGCATCAATGCTTTGGCTGTAGCCATAAAGCATTTGGTGCAGCTCCCCAAGCAGAGCGGTAAGCTGTCTGCGGTTAAAGGACTGGATACAGCTCACAAAACGGTCACTGTAAAATTTACACTGCTCGGAATCAAGTGCAACATCAGCAAGCGGGAGCTGCGGAAGCTGTTCGTAGGAAAGCACATGCTGATTTTCTGCGCAGAAAAAACGGCGTTCGAGCAGCATACAACAAGCCTCGTAGGAGGTATGCAGTCCCTCAAGACTTGTCACCGCAGGACCATAGGTCAGAAAAAGAATATCAAGCGGAGAACCCTTCTGTGTCCCGTTTTTGTAGTGCTCAAGGCAGCGGTTAAAGCGCTCCATAGCGTCATTTCCCTTTAAAATAATCACATTGCGGTTGTCAATCGTAATCTCCTCAAAAGGCTTTGCACCGTTTCCTGCGGCAAGCAGCATATCGGCAAAACTATAAAGACTATAGTAGGGCGTGTAGCTTTCGTAAATAACAACCTGATAAAGATAAGAGGACAGTCCAAGCTCCGCGTAGTTTATAGTATTGTCGATTTTCCCTTTTTTCAGCAAGTCGGGCAGAATGGCTTTCTTTGCTTTGTCCATGTATTGTATATAGGAATTTTCTTCGGACGCCTTTTTTAAAATCTCGTCCTTTACGGCGAGCACGGCGTTTGTCAGCTCGTCCTCATCAACAGGCTTCGTCAGATAATAGGAGGCACCAAAGCGCAGCGCGTCCTGTGCATACTGGAAATCGGAATAGCCAGAAAGGATAATAAAATAACCTTCATATCCGTCTTGCCTTGCCAGCTTCATCAGCTCTGTACCATACATACGCGGCATACGGATGTCAAGCAGAACCAAGTCGGGTTGGCAGGCATGGATTTTTTCAAGCGCCTCTTCTCCGCTGCCTGCTTCCCCGCAGATATGAAAGCCGAGTGCGCTCCAATTTATGGTGGCGCGCAGACCCTGACGGATTAACGGCTCATCGTCTGCAATTAATACGTAAATCAGACCGTTTTTCATGGAAATTCCCCCTTGTACTTATCGTTTATAAAAATACCTGCAGGCAAGTATAATCCGCGCTAAATACCTTAATGTTTGGCGCAGAATATTTTTCTGAGAGTGCTGCTTCACAAACGCAGGCGTAGCGGTGGCTACGCTGAGGCTTGGGGAGTAGTGCTATCAGGAAAATAGGCAAGCGAAACATAAGGTTATTTAGCGTGGATTATACTTTAGTATCAGTGTTACCGTCGTGCCCTTGTCCTGCCTGCTTTCGATTTGCATTTGACAGCCACTGCCGTAAAAGAGCTTAATACGCTGATTAATATTGTAAAGACCTATGCTTTTCGCATTGTCGGGATGATTGTCAAGCTTTTCACGAACCGTTGCTAACGTTTCGCTGTCCATGCCCACGCCGTTATCTGCAATCGTAATCAACAGCAAATCATCGTTAATCCGTACCGTAATCGTGATAAGTCCTTCGCCATAAATATCTTCTAGTCCGTGTACAATCGCGTTTTCGACAATCGGCTGTAAGAGCAGCGGCAAAATTTCAATCGCGTCTGTATCATATGCTTCGGGAATGTCGAATGCGGCATTCACACGCTCGCCAAAACGCAGCTTTTGGATGGCGAGATAAGTTTTGATGTAGTCAAGCTCTTTTTTGAGCGAGGTTGTACTGGTACCTGTATTTTCAAGGACATAGCGCATGGACTTCCCAAGCAGGCTGATGGAGGAGGCAACGTCTCTGCATTCGTGCGAGAGCGCCTGCACGCGGATGGTTTCAAGTGTGTTGTAGAGAAAATGCGGATTAATCTGCCCCGCAAGCATATTGAATTCCATCTGCTGCTGCTTGTTGATGAGCCGCTGCTCGTTTAGCTGCGCCGTGTAGTAAAGCGCTTCCTTTTCCTTGATGTTTTCGATGGTCTTTTTTAAATCGGCAAAGGTATCGGACAGCTCGTCGTCACCGCGAAACGTGTTGACAATGTTGTAGTCGCCAAGGCTTGCCTGATGCATCGCAAAGCGCAGCGTCTTGATTCGGCTTGAAAAATAGTGCGAAAAGACCGCGATAATAATGGACGGCACAAGTGAGGCAATCAGCATAATCAACAGATACATCAAGGTTATTTTGCGGATATCCGCGTACGCGCTGTCGTCACTGACCGCAATGTAAAATTTGTCGTTGGTCTTGTATGCCTGAAAAGTGCGGATGTCGGTAAGCGCATTTTTTCCGTATGTGGGACAGGGACCAGTGTATTTGTAGTAACCGCCGCAAAAGTCCTCGGGCACTGCCATCTGCGTGTTGACAAGGTGCGCATCGGAGGCATAAAAAATCGGTCCGTTTTCAAGCGCAGTCATAATATGATACTGGTTTTGCTCTAACCTGTTTTTTAAGTAATTGTTGTCCATGCATAGCACAATGTAGGCGGAATATTTGTCGGAGATTACGCCTGTCCGGCGGATAAGGCATAGCTCGTAAAGCGGATTTCCAAACTGGTCTTTATTGGGTAAAAATACCCACCCTTGCCACCCGTTTTCCGGAAGATAGCGGTACCAAGTCTGTGTTTGGAAGTCGGAAACGTAGGAAAAATGCTGCCCAATTTTGATGTAGGGGTTATCCGTATAAACCTTCAAGGAGGAGATTGCGGCGGTATTTTTATATATCGTAGAAAGGGTTTCATTCCAAATCTCGTATTGCTGCTTTTGCCCCACGCTTCGCCGCTGCTGACCGAGAAACGCCATAAAGCTGTGGCTGTTAATCAGAGGGTCGAGCGCGGTATAGAGCGAGGTCGTTGTGTCAAACAAAATGGAGTTGACACGCACGCAGTCCGCCTGAACCTGACCGAAATAATGTTCGAGCATTTGACTGCGCGCCCGAACAATGGAAAATGAGCCAATCAGCCATACGGGAAGAATAACGGATAAAAGGAAGAAAAATAAAATTTGGTTTTGAATGGTTGATTTTTGGCGTCTTTGCGGCATACGGAATCTCCTGTGCATTTTACGGTGTTTTGTAAATATATTTATTTTTCATTTTACTAAATTTCGAAATGAAATGCTACATTTTGCGAAAAAATCAAGGCTTTTGGGACATGGAAAATTAGACATCTTTCCCTGTAAAAATTAGACATCGGAATTGAAACCATGAAAAAACACGCGGTAATTTTTTGGCGTTCTTGAATTTTATCGGTACTCTTTTTTGCAGGCGCGTGCTAAAATAAAAAAAATCGTTAAAGAACGGAGGAAAACGGAATGCTTCCATATGAAAAACTTGAAAAAATTGCATACGGCGGCGATTATAACCCCGAGCAGTGGCCCGAGGATATTTGGGAACAGGACATGGCGCTGTTTCACGAGGCGGGAATTGATATTGTGACACTGAACGTATTTTCGTGGGCGGCACTGCAAAAGAATGAAACGGAATATGATTTTGAGAAACTTGACAAAATTATGAAGCTTGTGCATGACAACGGGTTAAAGGTCTGCATGGCAACCTCGACAGGCGCACACCCCGCGTGGATGGCAAAAAAATACCCGGATATTTTGCGGGTGGATTATGAGGGGCGCAAACGCAAATTTGGCGGCAGGCATAATTCCTGCCCGAACAGTCCGACTTATCGGAAGTATGCACCGCTTTTAGCAAGGAAGCTTGCGCAGCGGTATCGGGACTATGACAATATTGTGGCGTGGCATGTTTCCAATGAATTTGGCGGGGAGTGCTACTGTGAGAACTGCGAGAAGGCATTTCGCGTGTGGCTGCGGGAAAAATACAAAGATATTGCGCACTTGAATACGGCTTGGAACACATCATTTTGGGGACATACCTTTTATGAATGGGACGAGATTGTCCTGCCGGATTTGCGCAGCGAGCATTTTTGCGGGGAGCGCACGATGTTTCAGGGAATTTCGATTGACTATAAGCGGTTTATGTCCGACGCAATCCTTGCGTGCTATGTGCTAGAGCGGGATGCGATTAAGGAGGTTTTGCCAAATGCCGCAGTCACGACAAATCTGATGGGATTTTATAAGCCGCTTGATTATTTTAAGTGGGCGAAGGAAATGGATTTTGTGTCGTGGGACAATTATCCTGCAAACGAAGACAGCTATACCAAGATTGCGATGCCGCATGATTTGATGCGCGGGATTGGCGGACAGGAGCCGTTTGCGCTGATGGAGCAGACGCCAAGCGCACAGAACTGGCAGCCATACAATGCGCTCAAACGTCCGAATGTCATGCGCCTGTGGAGCTATCAGGCAGTCGCGCACGGTGCGGATACGGTGATGTTTTTCCAAATGCGCAGGAGCATCGGAGCTTGTGAAAAATATCACGGGGCAGTGATTGACCATGCAGGCACCAAGAATACGCGGGTGTATCGGGAGGTCGCGGCGCTTGGGCGGGAGCTTTCGGCGATTGGCAATCGGTTTCTTGGGGCAAGGACGCGCTCGGAAATTGCCGTTTTAATGGACTGGGACAATTGGTGGGCAATTGAATATTCGGCAGGACCAAGCTGTGACTTACATTATTTGGACGAAATCAGCCGTTATTATGACGCGCTGCGGGAATTCAATTACAGTGTGGATATCATTTCACCCGACATGGACTTTGCGGCGTACAAGGTGATTATTGCGCCTGTGTTCTATATGGTAAAGGGCGATACAGATGAAAAAGTGCGTGCGTTTGTGAAAGGCGGCGGCAGGTTCCTTACGACCTTTTTTAGCGGATATGTGCAGGAAAACGACCTCGTGGTGCTTGGCGGATATCCCGGAAAGCTGCGGGATATTTTGGGCATATGGGTTGAGGAGGAGGATGCGCTGCCGCAAGAAGCGCAGAACGGTTTTATGTATCGCGGCACAGAGTATCCTGCGACGCTCTTGTGCGATTTGCTCCATTTGGAGGGGGCGCAGCAGATGGACGAGTGCGGTTATATGCAGGATTTTTACAGCGGTATGCCTGTTCTTACAAAAAATGCGTTTGGTGAAGGAATTGCGTACTATGTGGCAACAGCGTCAAGCGGTGCGTTTTATCGGGAATTTTTAAAGGATATCTGTGACGAGGCGCATGTTGCCCCGCTGATGCATACGCCGAAGGGCGTGGAGGTAACTTGTCGGGAAAAGGATGGAAAACGGTGGTTGTTTGTGTTAAATCATAATGAGCAGGCAGCGGAAATCACGGTAGATGCTCCGGCGGTTGATGTGATTACGGGCAATGCAGTTCCGGCGGGGACTTTTCTGTTACAGGGCAGAGATGTTTTGATTTTGGAAAACAGTTCAGCCATGCAGAATTGATTGTGCAATTTGTGCGTGGGAGCTTGCTCACTAAGGACAAATTGTACAATTAACTCTATAGGGCGGACGCCCGACATGAAATAAGTCACCAATCAATTTATGATATTATTCCCGCGAGCAACGAGCCAAGTGACTTCAAAAGATGCAAAGCATCTTTAAGGCATTTGGCGACTGCCGCGAGGGTCAAAAACCCCGCCCCTTGGGGCATTTCAAGCTTGATGCCCCACTGCTTGCGGCGGGGTTTTGACTGGTAAAAATGTATATTTTGGTGACTTATGAATGGGCATGACTGAACTGTTATGATTTTAAGGAGGATTAAACGATGAAATTTGCGAACGGTTGCTGGCTGCAAAAGGAGGGGTGTGCCTGCTTTTCGCCTGCGGAGGTTTATTTTACGAAAATAGAGGCAGATAAGGTAACGCTTTGCGCACCGACACACCATATTGTGACAAGGGGCGACACGCTTGGAGGCGTCAATCTGACACTTGAGATTACAACGCCGATGGAGGGTGTTATCCGGGTAAAGACTTATCACTATAAAGGGGCATTGGACGACGCGCCGAAGTTTGATTTGAATTTATCAGATGGCGCGTGTGCCGCAATTGATGCACAGGAGGACGCGGATACGGTACGCGTAGTCAGTGGAAAGACGCAGCTTGTTATCGAAAAAAAGGATTGGAAAATGACATACTATTCCGACGGGAAAAAGGTAACGTCCAGCGGCAGGCGCGACCTTGCGTATATGAAGACGGCGTGGAAGGGCGATGCTTATGTAAAGAGCAGCGATGAGGACGCCTATATGCGCCAGCAGCTTTCGCTTGGCGTGGGCGAGCTGATTTACGGACTGGGCGAGCGGTTTACGCCGTTTGTGAAAAACGGGCAGACAGTGGATATTTGGAACGAGGACGGCGGAACTTCGACGGAGCAGTCGTACAAAAACATTCCGTTTTATCTCTCCAATAAAGGCTATGGCGTTTTTGTCAACCATACGGACAAGATTTCGTTTGAGGTCGGAACGGAGGCTGTGACGAAGGTGGAATTTTCCGTTGCAGGAGAAATGCTGGATTATTTTTTCATTGACGGACCGGATTTAAAAGATGTGCTACGCCGATATACAAGTCTTACGGGAAAACCCGCGCTGCCGCCTGCGTGGACATTCGGTCTTTGGCTGTCCACCTCGTTTACGACAAGCTATGACGAGGAGACCGTGATGCGCTTCATTGACGGTATGCAGGAGCGTGGGATACCGCTTGGCGTATTTCATTTCGACTGCTTTTGGATGAAGGATTTCCACTGGTCGGATTTTATTTGGGATGAGCGCGTGTTTCCAGACCCCGCAGGACTGCTACGGCGGATTAAGGAAAAAGGACTTAAGGTCTGTGTGTGGATTAACCCGTATATCGGTCAGGAGTCCGCGCTGTTTGATGAGGGAATGGAGAACGGGTATCTGCTGAAACGTCCCGACGGTTCGGTGTGGCAGTGGGATATGTGGCAGCCGGGAATGGCGATTGTAGATTTCACCAATCCCGCGGCGTGCAAGTGGTTTCAGGATAAGCTTGCCGCATTGCTGGATATGGGAGTAGACTGTTTCAAGACGGACTTCGGCGAGCGCATTCCTGTGGACTGCGTGTACCATAACGGGATGAATCCTGTGAAAATGCACAATTACTATACATACCTTTACAATAAAACTGTCTTTGAATTACTGCAGGAGAAACGTGGCAGGCAGGACGCAGTGCTGTTTGCGCGTTCCGCAACGGTTGGCGGTCAGAAATTTCCGGTCCATTGGGGCGGCGACTGCTGGTCGGATTATGAGTCGATGGAGGAGAGCCTGCGCGGCGGTCTTTCTTTGCAGCTTTCCGGCTTTGGCTTTTGGAGTCATGATATTGGCGGCTTTGAAAGCACGTCAACGCCGGACGTTTATAAGCGGTGGTGCGCGTTCGGACTGCTTTCCTCACACAGCAGGCTGCACGGGAGCACTTCGTACCGTGTGCCGTGGGCATACGACGAGGAAGCGGTTGATGTGCTGCGGTTTTTCACAAAGCTTAAAATGCGGCTGATGCCTTACTTATTTGCGGCTGCGGTATATGCGCACAAGGAAGGCATTCCGACCATGCGGGCAATGCTCTTGGAATTTCCGAAGGATAAAATGTGTCAGTATCTTGACAGACAGTATATGTTGGGAGACAGCCTTCTCGTGGCGCCTGTTTTCAACGAGGAAGGGATTGCGGAGTATTATCTGCCCGATGATGGCGGCGTTTGGACGGACTTCTTTACAGGTGAGAAAAAGGAGGGCGGCAAATGGTACAGGACGCAGTGCGGCTATCAGCAGATACCGCTTTGGGTGCGTCCGAATGCGATTGTCGCTGTCGGTGCGACGGAAGATACGGCGGTGTATGATTATGCAGAGCAGGTGACGTTTCGTGTTTATGAGCCTAACGGTGTTTCGTCGGCAGTTGTCTATGATGCGGCTGCAAACGAGGCTGCGCGTATTAATGTAAGACTTGAGGGCAATGTGCTTACGATTGAGGCAGACACGCAGAAGCCGTTTTCAGTGGAGCTTGTCAATCGGTCGGTGCAAAGCGTTACGGGTGCAAAAATGACACGCGTGTCAGAAAATGTGATTCTGACGGACTGTGAAAACAGGATTGTAGTGGAATTGTGATAGAATTGTGATAAAGACGGGATTGTAATAGAATTGTGATAAAGGCAGAATTGTGATAGAAATGAAAAGGAGTGCAGTGATGGCAGAGATGGATTTGGAGAGTAGGATTGACAAGGTGCTTCGCGCACTGACATTGGAGGAAAAAATAAAAATGATACATGGCGCGGGGCTGTTTCAGACGGGAGCGGTAGAGCGTCTGAACATTCCGCCTGTAAAAATGTCGGACGGACCGATGGGCGTGCGCAATGAATTTCAAAATGATGCGTGGAAGCCTGTGGGATTATCGGACGATTACGTAACATACGGTCCGAGTAACAGCGCACTCGCAATGACATGGAACCGTGCGCTTGCAAAAAAGGTGGGCACGGTGCTTGGCGAGGAGGCACGCGGCAGAGGAAAAGACGTGATTTTGGCGCCGGGAATCAATCTCAAACGCACCCCGTTGTGCGGCAGGAATTTTGAA
>DKYC01000140.1:638-28439 GCA_002492295.1 Lachnospiraceae bacterium UBA7110 | reverse complement strand
TGTGGCTGGCGCCGGGGATGAATATCCACAGAAATCCGCTGTGCGGCAGGAATTTTGAATATTTCAGCGAAGATCCGTATCTGATTGCGGAGCTTGCCGTTCCGATGATTGAAGGCATTGAGAGCGCAGATGTCGGAGCGTGCGTCAAGCATTTTGCGCTCAATAGTCAGGAAACGCAGCGGCTTTGGGTAAATGTGGAGCTTGATGAGCGCACGCTGCGGGAGCTTTATCTGCCTGCATTTGAGGCGGCAGTGAAACGGGCGAAGGTGAAGTCCGTGATGGGCGCGTACAATTTGTTTCGCGGGGAGCACTGCTGTCAGAGCAAGGCGCTGCTTGGCGATATTCTGCGCGGCGAGTGGGGTTATGACGGCATGGTGGTGTCAGACTGGGGCGCGGTGCATGATACAAAAGCGGCAGCCGAGAGTGCGCTGGATGTCGAGATGTCGGTCACGAATGATTTTGACGATTATTTTATGGCAAATCCGCTGCTTCGTGCAGTGCGTGAGCAGGAGATTGACGAGGCGTGCATCGATGAAAAGGTTCGCAATATTCTGCGCTTTATGATTCGGGTAAAAATGATTACGATAGAGGAAAACAGCAGCCTTGTCACGGTCAATGCCAAGCGCAGCAAGGGAAGCTATAATACGCCCGAGCACCGCGAGGCAGTTTTGGAGGCGGCACGGGAGTCGGTTGTTCTTTTGAAAAATGACGGCGGACTGCTCCCGCTATCGGAAAAGCACGTAAAAAAGCTTTTGGTGATTGGGGAAAACGCGTCAAGGCTTCATGCAAACGGGGGTGGCAGTGCGGAAATTAAGGCATTGTATGAAATTTCACCGCTGATGGGACTGAAAAAAATGCTTGGCGGCAATTGCGATGTGGCATATTCACAGGGGTATTATGTCCCGAAGAAACAGGAAACCGATAAAAACTGGCAGGAAGACAGCTTGGAGCAGAAGGATGGCGCAGGCAGAAATGAGCTTGGTCTGCCTGTCACGGACGCGCAAAAGCAGGAGGCGGCACGCTTGCAGGAAGAGGCGCTTTTGCTTGCGCGTCAGTATGAGCATATTATTTTTGTGGGCGGCTTAAATCATGATTTTGATGTGGAGGGGCAGGACAGGACAACGCTGGAGCTTCCCTACGGACAGGATGCGTTGATTGCAAAGCTGCTTGTCGTGAATCCGAATATGATTGTCGTCATGCAGGCGGGCAACCCCGTTGAGATGGGCAAATGGGTGAATACGGCAAGGGCGGTTGTATGGACAGGGTATTGCGGAATGGAGGGCGGAACGGCTTTGGCGGAGGTTCTTTTTGGAAAAGTCAATCCTTCGGGAAAGCTTGCGGAAACCATTCCGCAGACGTTAGAAATGACACCTGTGTCAGTTTTGGGCAGTCATGTCGGCAATCCTTCAAGCGAACAGGAGCAGCGTAAGACGGGCGTGCGCTTGCAGCAGACTTATACGGAGGGCGTTTTTGTGGGGTATCGGTATTATGAGAAATATCAGGTTCCGGTGCAGTTTTGCTTTGGTCATGGGTTGTCCTATACGCAGTTTACATATGGCGTGGTTTGTGCAAAATGGGAGTGTGACGCTGCGGGCGACAAGCGGCTGACGGTGACGGTTCCGGTTACGAATACGGGAGCCGCCGCGGGGAAGGAGACGGTGCAGCTTTATCTTGGCGAGCAGCAGGCGAGTGCAGAGAATCCCGTGAAGGAGCTTAAAGGATTTGAGAAAATTTTCTTGGAGGCTGGGGAAACGAAAATGGTTTTGTTTTGCCTGACGCTGCGGGATTTTTGCCATTATGATATCGCACAGAGGGATTGGATTGTGACGAAGGGGGTGTGGACTGTTTCGGTAGGTAGTTCAGTTGAGGATATCCGTGGGGAGGCGGTAATCAAGCTGCCTGCTGACAGTCATTCCGAGCAGATAGTCTGCTGACATTTCTTTATAATCATCTGTTTCATAGGAGCCAAGCGTGGATGTGGAAATTTTAGTCTGCTGTGACAGGTGTTCCAGATATGGGGAATGCTGCTGGTACTTTAAAGGAACGAAACAAATGCTGTGCGGTTCTTGAATTTGCTGCAGAAAAATGATATGATGTAACCACGAAACGAAAGGAATAACATATGGCAAATATATACGACGGGGCGTTCCGGACAATCCTAAATGACTGCCGGAAACTGATTATTCCCGTAATCAATGAGATTTTCGGGGAAACATATACAGGGGAAGAAGAAATCCGGTTTTTTCCTAACGAGCATTTTTTAGACCAGCAGGACGAAGCAGACAAAGAACGGATTACAGACACGAATTTTACGGTTTTTGGGAAAGTGCCGAAGAAATATCATGTGGAGTGCGAGAGCAGCCTGCCGGACAGGAAAATCACGATAAGGCTTTTTGAATACGACACACAGATTGCGCTTGATGAGGGAGAGGTTACAGAAGAAACACTGACGGTAACATTTCCCAATACGGCGGTTTTGTATCTTCGGACTTACAAAAAGACACCGGATAAAATGAAATATGTGATTGTTACACCGGGCGGAACAGTACGGTATGACATACCGATTATGAAAGTGCAGACGTATTCATTGGATGATATTTTTGAAAAAGGTCTGCTGATGTTGATTCCGTTTTATATTTTTTCACATGAAAAAGGGTTTCCGGAGTTCAATCATAATGAACAGAAACTGGCGGAATTAAAGGCGGAGTATCAGAAAATTTTGGAAAGGCTTGATGAATTGGAACAACAGGGAGCAATTGGAGCATTTGACAAACGCACAATCATAGAGCTTTCCGGCGATGTGATTAAAGAGATTGCACAGAAATACGAGAATGTGCAGAAAGGTGTAGGTGATATGATGAGTGGAGCATTGATTGAGACAAGTGCAAGAACGATTTTGAGTCAAGGCATAAATCAGGGTATTAGTCAAAATCAAAGGGAAACGGCGCTTAGGATGCTGCAGGATGGGGAATTGCCAATTGATAAAATTGCAAAATATTCCGGTCTTAGAATTGAAGATGTAGAACAGCTTGCAGGGCTTCAGACAGTGTGAAACAGGAGTCAAAATTTTATATTGCAGCTATTCAACAGAGAAATAACGGATGATTTTGGTTTATTTCTCTGTTTTTGTGTCATTTTGACAGATATTCGTGGATATATCGGGCAGGTTGGATGTCATAAAAGCTTTCACGAAAAATCCCGCCGATATTGCAGTGGTTTTTGTCCTGTGTGTTTTTTGAAGTGTGCGATAAAATTGCTTGTATCCAAAAATCCGCAGGCTTCCGCGATTTCGGCAATGGTCTTGTCGGTGGTGCGCAGTAGGGTTTTTGAGACGGTTATCCGATAGTGAATCAGGTAACTGTACGGGGTGATGCCGACCGTCCTTCCAAATTGCCGGATAAAATGATATTTGGATACAGGAATGTTTTCTATCATGTCTTCAACGGTAATCGGTTTGGCGTAGTTTTGTTCAATAAAATGGATAACAGTGCGTACGTCGTCCGCTTCTTTGTGCGCTGCATGAACCGTATCCCGTGTCAGTGCGGCGAGACAGATTGTGTTGAAAAGAAAATGCATTTGTGAAGATAATCGCAGATATGCGGCAACATCGTTTTGACGGATATCTGCGATGATTTGATTTATCATTCCCTCAAAATCCGCGGCGTTTTCCATATGGACAGCACGTATCATACGGTTTGGATAGGTAATCTCAAACAAAGGCGCAGCGCCGCTTCCGTTAAAATGAATCCAAAAAAATTCCCACGGTTCAGACGTTGTGTGGTACTCGTGCGGTGTATGGCAGTCAATCACCACACAATGACCGCAGGAAAGCGAAAAAACGGTTTCGCCTGTCTGTATGGAACCCTGTCCGTTTATCGTATAAAGCAGCAAAAAGCTGTCATGCAGATTGCGTTGTATTTGATAGTCCTGTTTGGCAATAAAATGCCCCGCTTCCGAAATAAAAAACGGCAGCGTCTTTGCAAACGGCGCAGGCGTTGCGGTTATCCATAAGGAGCTGTCGGAAATGGCTTCCTGATATTTTCCCATACGAATCCTCCATACAGTTTTCGCAGACTAATTTATGAATAAAACTTTTTGAAGGCAGCCGCTAGGCTTGCCTTTTTTATGTGATAGGAAATTGCGCTGGCACACACTATTTTTATCATACAACAGAATATTTTTATCCGCAATATTTTCTGCGCAATAATTTCCTATTTTTCCGCAATAATATTGAATGCTTTTTACAGAATAATATTGCATAATAAACACAACAAAAATACTTTAACAATAACAAAGCAAAGTACAGAATCGTTAAAGTCAAATAGAAAAATGGAGGCTGAAAATGGATAAAGTTATTTTAAGACAGGAAACAGTGACAATCCCGACCTACGAGATTGCGGCGTACGACAAAAATCCAATGTTTTTGGAAAAGCGGGTATATCAGGGTTCTTCGGGGCGCGTCTATCCACACCCCGTATGCGAGGGCGTTTCCGACAGAAAAACGGATAAGGAATACAATGCAATTTTTTTGGAAAATGACTACATACTGGTAATGATTTTACCTGAAATAGGCGGAAAAATCCAACGCCTTTATGATAAGACAAACGATTATGATGCAGTTTATTATAATGAGGTAATAAAACCCGCGCTTGTAGGACTTGCCGGTCCGTGGGTTTCGGGCGGAATCGAGTTTAACTGGCCGCAGCATCACAGACCTTCAACCTTTGACGCCGTTGATTATACAATAGAAGAAAATGCAGACGGTTCGGTTACCGTTTGGGTTGGCGAGACGGAGAAAATGTTCCATACAAAGGGCATGGTGGGATTTACGGTTTATCCCGATAAAGCATATCTTGAGATAAAAGGGCAGGTCTACAACCCGACGGACAGACCGCAGACCTTTTTGTGGTGGGCAAATCCCGCCGTTGCAGTTAACGACCATACGCAGTCCATCTTTCCCCCCGATGTTCATGCGGTGATGGACCACGGAAAGCGGGACGTGTCAAAATTCCCGATAGCGGACGGCGTATATTATAAGGTTGACTATGCGCCCGGCACGGACATTTCGCGCTACAAAAACATTCCCGTTCCGACTTCGTATATGGCGTACCATTCGGATTTTGATTTTATCGGGAATTATGATTATCAAAAAAAGGCGGGACTGCTCCACATTGCTGACCATCATGTTTCACCCGGAAAAAAGCAGTGGACTTGGGGCAACGGCGATTTCGGCAAGGCTTGGGATAGAAACCTGACCGATGAAAACGGACCTTATATCGAGCTGATGACGGGAATGTTTACGGACAACCAGCCTGACTTTACCTTTTTAAAGCCTTATGAGGAGAAAACATTTGTTCAGTATTTCATGCCCTATAAGGCAGTAGGAAAGGTGTCAAACGCTTCGACGAAGCTGGCAGTTGGTATGACGGTTAAAGAGGAAGAGGTTGTGCTCACATTCTACACGCCCACAGGCATTCATGCTGAAATTGAGCTGACAGCGGACGATGAGACGGTATATACGGGAACGCTTGATTTGAAAACGGCGGAAACGTTGGAAACGGCTGTTGCACTGCATACGGCGGGCAGAAAAATTGCCTGCACGGTGAAACAGGGCGAAAAGACACTGCTTTCCTGTGCGCCTGTAGAGACGAACACACCGTTGCCTTCGCCTGCGGAGGAAATTCCTGCGCCCGAACTACTTGCGACCAACGAGCAGCGCTTTCTTGCCGCGACGCACCTTGAGCAGTATCGTCATGCGACGTATTCACCCGAGCCATATTATTTGGAAGGATTAAAGCGCGACGCATCTGACATTCGATTAAATAACGGCTATGGAAAATATCTTTACAACAGGGGATATTTTGCGCGAAGCGTCAAGTATTTTAAGACAGCGGTACAGTCGGCGACATGGAAAAATCCGAATCCGTATGACTGCGAGCCGTACTATAATCTTGGTCTTGCATACAAGGCGGTTGGAAATGCAAACGCTGCATATGACGCGTTTTACAAGGCGGTATGGGACGGGAATATGCAGGATAAGGCGTTTTATCAGCTTGCCTGCATTGCGGCAGGAAACGGAAACTACATAGACGCGCTTGGTTTTGTTGAAAAGTCGCTTGCAAAAGGACTGCACAATTTAAAGGCAAGAACCTTGAAAACAGCACTTCTGCGTATTTTAGGCAAAAGGGAAGAGGCAATTGCGTTTGCTCAGGAAACATTAAAAATAGACGCGCTAGACCATGCCTGCCGTTATGAACTGTTTCGGCTTACAGGAAACGGATTGGACGGATTACGGGCGATTATGCGCGAGGATAATCACAATTATGTGGAGCTTGCGCTTTCGTATTTTGCGGCAGGACTTTATGATGAGGCGGACCGTGTGTTGTCGCTTGCGCCAAATGATGACGAGCCGATGATACACTATTACAGATATGCGTGTACGGGCGAGCAGTCGGAGCTGGAAAAGGCGGAGAAAAGCAGTTCGCTTTATTGTTTTCCCAATCGGCTTGAGGATATTGCGGTATTGGAAAAGGCGGTAAGAAACGGTGGGGCATATGCGGCGTATTATCTTGGCAATTTGTGGTATGATAAGGGAAATTGGCAGGAGAGCGTGTCCTTGTGGGAAGGCTGTGCGGACAAAATTGCGCTGCCGACCGTGTACCGTAATTTGTCGCTTGCGTATTACAATAAACTGCATGATGCGCAAAGGGCAAAGGCTGCACTGGAAAAGGCGTTTGCAATGGACAGGACAGATGCACGTGTGTTTTTTGAGCTTGACCAGCTTTATAAAGCGCTGAATTACGCTGTCGAAGAGCGGCTTGCGCATATGAAGGAAAATAAGGCGCTTTTGGAGAAACGGGATGATTTGTACACGGAATATATCACGCTTTTGAATTTGAGCGGTGCATATGAAACAGCATATCAATGCATTATGAGCCACCATTTCCACCCGTGGGAAGGCGGCGAGGGGAAAATTCCAGCACAGTATAAATATTCGCTTATTCACTTGGCGAAAAAGGAACCGGATAGGGATAAGGCGGCTGCGCTATTAGAGCGTGCGCTTGTGTATCCGCATAATCTTGGCGAGGGCAAGCTGGCTGGAAGTCTTGACAATGATATTTATTATATGCTTGGCGGTCTGTATACAGATGCAGCAAAACGCAGGCAGGCGTTTGAGCTTGCTGCGCGGGGCGATTTTGCGCCGACTTCCGCCATGTATTATAATGACCAGCCACCGGAAATGATGTATTACGCGGCGTTGGCGCACAGGGCGCTAGGAGAGGAACAGGCGGCGCAGGAGTGTTTTGGGCGGATGACTGACTATGCAAAAGCGCATATGCAGGATGAGATAAAAATCGAATACTTTGCAGTATCGCTTCCTGACTTTCTGATTTTTGATGCGGATTTAAAGCGGAAAAATATGGTACACTGTTTCTTTATGGGGGCGCTTGGCTTTCTTGGCGAGGGTGATAAGGAAACGGCACGGGAATACGCCATAAAAGGACTGGAGCTTGACAAATGCCACGCCGGGCTTCATGATGTGCTTAGTAAGGTATGAATGGATTTTAGAAAAGACGATAAAAAGGAGTACAAGAATGCAATATCAATTCAAAAAGTATCAGAAATCCCCCCTTTTGACAAACCACCTCAACATGGGCGGAAAAAATCCAAACGGGGAATCAATTGACGTGACAAGTCTGTATTTTACACGCGCCGGAAAACCGTGGATTGGCGTGATGGGCGAGTATCATTTCGTGCGGGACGCGCGTGAAAACTGGTACAGGGAGTTATGCAAAATGAAAGCGGGCGGGATTACTGTTGTCGCAACGTATCTGTTTTGGATTTATCATGAGGAAACAGAAGGTCAGTTTGACTTTACGGGTGACAGGGATGTCCGCAAATTCCTCACGGACGCGCAGCAGGCGGGATTGGACGTGATTATCCGTATCGGTCCGTGGGCGCACGGGGAATGCAGAAACGGCGCGTTTCCCGACTGGCTTTTGCAAAAGCCGTACAAGCTGCGCGATAACAACAAGGACTACATGGAAAAGGTGCGGGTTTGGTATGAGAAGATTTATGAACAGGTGGAGGGATTGTTTTATCAGGACGGCGGGAATATTATCGGCATTCAGTTTGAAAATGAACTGACGGATAATGCGGAGCATTTGTTTGCATTAAAAAAGCTTGCACTTGAGATTGGTTTTCATGCACCGATTTATACGGTAACAGGGTGGAACAGTGCATATGGTGCGAAAATTCCCACAGATGAGGTAGTACCCGTGTTCGGCGCATACCCCGAGGCGCCGTGGGCGGAGCATACCGAAAGGCTGCCGCTTTCCCCGCATTATGTGTTTGACAAGACAAGAAATGACTCGGCAATTGGCAGAGATTTGATTGCGGAAGTAGACGCGGACGGATGGCGGCTGCCGTATGAAAATTATCCGTTTGCGACTTGTGAGCTTGGCGGCGGAATGCAGGTAACGCACCACAGACGACCGCGGATTGGCGGCATGGATATTTACGCGCTTTCACTGGTAAAGCTTGGCTCCGGCAACAATCTTGTCGGTTATTATATGTACAAGGGCGGAACAAATAAAATCGGTAAATTATCGACTTTAAATGAATCAAAAGCGACAGGATATCCGAACGATTATTCGATTTTGTCCTATGATTTTCAGGCTCCGGTTTCGGAGTACGGAGAAATCCGCGAGCAGTATCGCCTGACAAATCTGCTGCATTTATTTGTGAATGATTTTGGGGAGCTGCTTGCGCCGATGGAGACGGTTATGGCACAGACAGAAATTGCGCCGGAGGATTTGTCGTCGCTGCGGTATTGTATGCGGACGGATGGAAAGAGCGGGTTTGTGTTTGTCATCATTATCAGCGGCTCGCAAAGCTTTCGGATGTTAATGGAGCTGTGATTGATACAGGAATTGTCGAATTTCCACCGATTGACGTGTGCGGCGATGTAAGTTTTTTGCTACCGTTTCGCATGGACTTGTCGGGAAATCTGCTGGAATATGCGACGGCGCAGCCGCTTTGCAGAGTGGGGGATACTTGTTTTTTTGCCGCGATTGACGGCATAGAGGCGGAGTATTGCTTTGCGGGTGGGGCGTGTTTTCGTCCGGAAGCGGATAGTGTGATTGAAGTAAATAACATGCAGATTGTGACGCTTTCGTGGGAGCGGGCGCGGTTTGTGCGCAAACTTTCGGGCAGGCTTTATATTGGAAACAATTGCGATATTTATGCGTGCGAGGATGGTATC
Organism: Lachnospiraceae bacterium UBA7110; assembly: GCA_002492295.1. GTDB lineage: Bacteria > Bacillota > Clostridia > Lachnospirales > Lachnospiraceae > COE1. Next base: position 19,174 of record DKYC01000140.1, on the reverse strand, counting down.
CATGCCGTGCAGGACGGTGACTTTTCGTATGATGTGTGGAACGGTTCGGCGTTTGAGCATGTTGCGGTAAAGCGGGCATTTACACAGGCAAAAGCTTTGTTTGAGGCGGTACCGGAACCGTTTGCGCCGCCATATGCCGAGGAGTTTTGTCTTGGCGGCGCACGTGACAGGACATGGAAAAAAATCACGGTTTCGGGCACAGAGGGATTTGTGGAAATCCCTGACTGGTATGATGCGGCGCAGATTTACGCGGACGGCGTGCTTGTGGCGGACAACTTTTATTACGGGGAACCGTGGCGTGTTCCGGCAAAGCTGCTTTTGGGGAAAACATGTTATCTCGTGATGTCCGAGCTGCGAAACGATTTTTACCGGGAGTTTTGATTTTAGCAGGCGTCGGAGCGTTTTATGCCTGCCGGGCATTTGAATTAACCCTGATTTATATGCAGGTACTCAATGAGGGCGTTCTGAAATATTTTAGAGCAGTTTACACCGTCCTCATCAGCTTTTGCAGCAAGCCACGCTGGAAGTGAAAGTGTCTTTTTAACAAATTTGCTGTTAATGCGTTCCCTGACGGGAGGCATAAACACATCAATGAGCACCGGAATTTGATTAGGCGCAAGAGAAATATCAGTAATGGGTGTTGGAGCGGGCAGTTCCTCATTATCCTGCTCCATTCCCCAAATATGAAGCCCCATAGCTTCTTTGGCATTTCTCAGCGCCATATCCGTATCGTTTGCGTCGGCACAAGGATAACAGCCGGGCAAATCCGGAAACTCAATACATATCCCGTCATCATCATAAGAAAATACTGCAATATATGAATATCTGTCCTTCAACATGAAAATCCCTCCTGTAATATCAAACTAAAGTTATAGAGATTATGGAAATATAATCCCTGATTGCTTTGAAATACTTTTAAGCGTTCCTGCCGGAATGTCTTTTCTTGGATGAGTAATCGTGACCTTTCCTTTCTTGACAGGATGCTTGGGCTGATGGTGGTCGCCGTCGCACCCGACTTCGTACCAGCCGTCTTTTTTTAGTATTTCAAGAACTTCCCTTGATGAGTAACTTTTCATATAAATCTCCTATTTAATCATAGCCTGTGAGATTGTGGTTACACAAATTAAGAGTAAAATATGTCTCTTTTGTTTTTGATAATGCAATTATAATACATAATAAATTACGTGTCAAACTTTTGCATAGATAATTTTTGCCTGTCGCTGAAACGGTTATTACTTGTAAGAGGATGACAAAATATGTACCTTGAAAACAGCCCCTTAGCACAGAATTGCCACAAAATATGCGACGTATCCTGCCAGCAACAGTGCTCCGTGTGAGCGTTTGAGCGTTTTATGCTTGTAACAAAAGAGAATCAGACTTAGCGCTGCCACAGCGGATATTGCGCTGTCAAAGCGAAACCCCTGTGCAAATATGACGGGATGGACAAGTGCAGAAATTCCTACGACAAACAGGATGTTGAAAATATTGCTGCCCACAATGTTCCCGATGGCAATGTCCGCTTCGCCTTTTTTTGCAGCCGTAACGGATGTCACAAGCTCGGGCAGGGAAGTGCCGAGCGCGACAATTGTCAGTCCGATAAAACGCTCACTCATGCCAAGCTTTTTCGCAATGCCGCACGCAGCGTCTACTGCGAGATTACTTCCCGCAACTGTCATTGCCAATCCCAAAACACACAGCAGAAGGATTTTCCAAATAGCTTGGGATTTGCGCTCTGCGGGCACTTCCTCGTTTGGTTTGGTATTCGGTTCGCTGTTTTGCCCGTTGCTTTTTTTCGCCGACCAAAACAGATAGGTAAGATACAGGATAAAAAGAAGAATCTGCACAATGCCGTCCGCAAGTCCAATCGTTCCATCAAGCCCTTGTAAGAGCAACAGTATGCTTACGCCCGTCAGAAAGGGCAGTTCGATTGTGATGGTGCTTTTTTCGACTGCAAGCGGTGTGATGAGTGCGGAAAGACCGAGAATAATAAGAATGTTGAGAATATTGCTTCCAACGACATTCCCGATTGTGATGTCGGCGTTTCCTTTGATAACTGCTGAAATACTGACCGCCGCTTCCGGCAGGCTTGTGCCCATTGCGACGACGGTAAGACCGATGACAAGCTGCGCGACGCCAAGCCTTGCAGCTAGCGCACACGCTCCGCCGACAAAGAAATCCGCTCCTTTTACAAGCAGAACAAGACCGACTGACAAAATGAGTAACCATACAAAAATTTCCATACGAATATCCATGCTCCTTTCTCGGTTTGCGAATTTGTGCTATGCACAATATTTGCAATACGAACTTCGTTCGTTATGTGAAAAATATATTTTTCACACTAAAGACTTTTCCTTTCCGTTATCCGGTGTGAACATCAGAGTTTTTCACACGGACCTAAAATGATTTGCGGCAAAATAAAAAGACTTTGCCATTTAAAAACAACAGCAAAGTCTTGCAATTTCATTACAAAGCCGGATCACAAGGATCGTACTGACGGCAAGGTAAACATGGAAATTTTTATGGGTGTTCCATGCAAGCTACTCCCTTTGTAGCTATAGTATATAACCATGGCGGATGTTTTGTCAATGATGAATAGAGAAATTTTGAACTGTTACAAAGTATACAATAGACAGTAGAAAAAGACAGTGGCTATAAATTAGGTCATATTAGAATTCATGTTTATAAACTTGCCATAATCCCTTGATTCCTCCGGTGGAAATTCTTTTCATATATACAGTTAATTCTGTTCCCCCTTCGCATGGGACATCAAAGACGGCATCATTTAAAGCGTCATCTTTGACAGAAGCTTTCTCTGTTATTGCTGCCATATGAAAAAAACATTGACAGATTTCCAAGAAAGAATTAACATAAGTATAGTACAAGGGCGCACGCTACAAAAGGCTTGCGCCTTTTCTAAAAATGCACACGAATTTGTAAAGGAAATTGCTGCTTTGCAGCGCAAATTCGGCGCAGGAAACGCTGATGGACGCGTTCCCAATATAAAATTATAGAAAGGTTAGGTGTAACAATAAATGATACAACTATTTGAAACAGGCGCTTATCTCATCAACGGCACGGAGCTGATTGCCGACAATGCGGACGCAGCGGCAGCGGTGAAGGCAAAGACGGGAAAAGACGCAGATAAGGCTGCGGCAAAGAAAAATACAATTGCTTACGGAATACTTGAAAAGCACAATACGTCAGATAACATGGACAAGCTGAAAATCAAGTTTGATAAGCTGACTTCACATGATATTACTTTCGTAGGAATTATTCAGACAGCGCGCGCTTCAGGGCTTACGAAATTCCCTGTCCCGTACGTGCTGACAAACTGCCATAATTCACTCTGCGCAGTTGGCGGTACAATCAATGAAGATGACCATATGTTCGGATTGTCCTGCGCCAAGAAATACGGCGGTGTTTATGTACCTCCCCATCAGGCGGTTATTCATCAGTATGCGCGTGAAATGCTTGCGGGCGGCGGCAGGATGATACTCGGTTCCGATTCCCATACGCGTTACGGTGCGCTCGGAACGATGGCGATGGGCGAGGGCGGTCCGGAGCTTGTAAAGCAGCTTTTAAACCAGACTTATGATATTAATATGCCCGGCGTGGTAGCCGTTTATATGGAGGGAACACCTGCAAAGGGCGTTGGTCCGCAGGATGTGGCGCTTGCGATTATCGGTGCCGTATTTAAGAACGGTTATGTGAAAAATAAAGTCATGGAGTTTGTAGGACCCGGCGTTTCTTCTTTATCCGCAGACTTCAGAATCGGCGTTGATGTTATGACGACAGAAACAACCTGCCTTTCTTCGATTTGGAGAACAGATAATGAAATCAAAGAATTTTATGATATTCATGGCAGAACGGAGGACTTTGCAGAGCTAAATCCGGGAGAGATTGCATATTATGACGGTGTGATTAAGATTGATTTGAGCAAAGTAAAGCCGATGATTGCGATGCCGTTCCATCCAAGCAATACATATACGATTGAGGAATTGAATGCAAACTTGATGGATATCCTTGACGAGTGCGAAAAGAAAGCGCTTGTCAGCCTTGACGGAGCAGTTGATTTTAAGCTGAAGGATAAAGTCAGAAACGGAAAACTGTATGTTGAGCAGGGCATTATCGCAGGCTGCGCGGGCGGCGGATTTGAAAATATCTGTGCGGCAGCGGACATTTTGGAGAATGCAAGCATTGGTCCCGACGAGTTTACATTGAGTGTTTATCCGGCATCTATGCCTGTTTATATGGAACTGGTGAAAAACGGCTGTGCGGCAAAACTGATGCAGACAGGAGCCGTATTAAAGACGGCATTCTGCGGTCCGTGCTTCGGTGCGGGTGATACGCCAGCAAACAATGCGTTTTCAATCAGACATTCGACAAGAAACTTCCCGAACCGCGAGGGTTCTAAGCTGCAGAGCGGACAGATTGCGTCCGTTGCGCTGATGGATGCGCGTTCAATTGCGGCGACTGCGGCAAACAAGGGATACCTTACACCTGCCACAGAGTTTGACGGGAATTTCACAAAGTATCAATATTTCTTTGATAAGAAGATTTATGAGAATCGGGTATTTGACTCTAAGGGCGTGGCGGATGAATCCGTTGAGATTAAGTTCGGACCCAATATCAAAGACTGGCCTGCAATGGTTGCGCTTACGGATAATCTGATGTTAAAAGTGGTTTCAGAGATACATGATCCGGTTACAACAACAGATGAGTTGATTCCATCAGGCGAAACTTCTTCATACCGTTCGAATCCGTTGGGGCTTGCAGAGTTTACGCTGTCAAGAAAGGATCCTGCTTATGTGGGACGTGCGAAAGAGATTCAGGCGGCTGAGAAGGCGAGGGAAGAGCAGTCCTGTCCGGTGCAGACCCTTCCGGAGTTGGAAGAGGCTTGGGCAATGATGAAGACGATTACACCGGATGCAGACCGTTACAATACCGGTATCGGAAGTACAATCTTTGCGGTGAAACCGGGCGACGGCTCGGCAAGAGAGCAGGCGGCAAGCTGCCAAAAGGTACTTGGCGGCTGGGCAAATATTGCAAACGAATATGCGACAAAGAGATACCGCTCGAATTTGATTAACTGGGGGATGCTGCCGTTTTTGATTAAAGAGGGTGAGCTGCCGTTTAAAAACCTTGATTATATTTATATTCCGGGGATACGCAAGGCTGTTGAGGAGAAGGCGGATGTGATTAAGGCGTATGTTGTCGGAAAGGATAAGAAAGTAGAGTTTGAGATGACGTTAGGTGAACTGACGGACGAGGAGCGCCAGATTATCTTAAAAGGCTGTCTGATTAATTATAACAGGGTTGGATGATTTTAGTGAGAAAAACAGGTTCGGATTTCCATGAAAAACCGAACCTGTTTTTTAATTCCCTTTGAACGTCAGCACAGTCTTAATTCGTATGCTCCTTCTCCAGCATTCCCTCAAACACATCTTCTGGCACCGGTTTGCAATAGAGATACCCTTGTGCCACATAAGCCCCGATTTCCATCATAAGTTCTGTGTCTTTTTCCGTTTCCACACCTTCGCAGACCACCTGTGCATCCAAATCCCGGGCAAGATTAACAATATTTCGCATAATCTGTACCTGTCTCGTGCGGTTTTCGTTATTCAGCAGAAATGAACGATCCAGCTTGATGACAGATGCCGGTATCTGCTCAAACACACCCAAAGACGAATACCCTGAGCCAAAATCATCGATGGAAAGGTGAACCCCTTTCTCCCGTAGAATATCTACAATCTCTTTAACCTTCTGCTGCTGTACATCTTCTACCACAAGCGTCTCCGTAATTTCCACCTCAATCAGCTCTTTAGGAATCCGATACTTGTCAATAATAGCTTCAAATTTTTCGGGAAAGCCGTCCTCGGTGAAATGCATTCTGGAAAAATTGCAGGATACAGGCACGACATTTTTGCCTGCGTCAATCCGTCTGCGCAGCATTTTGCATACACTCTCCATCACAAAGAAATCAATTTCCTTAATCCTTCCGGTGCGCTCATAATATGGAACAAAGAACCACGGTGTGCGAACAGCTCCATTTGCCGAGGGGTCTTTAAAACGCACCAACGCCTCTGCGCCGACAATCTTCTCGTTGCGGATATCCACCTTCGCCTGATAATAAGCCAAAAAGTCCGTGTCAGTATCTGCCGCCTCCAAAAGCTTTTCCCGTTCATGCGTTTCCCGAAGCTGTGCCCGCAGCTTGTCATCATAAATCTGTACAACATTGGTATAGCTGCTCTTTAAAGAGTCCACCAGCTGTATGCCCTCCGACAAGGCGCGCTGCAGATCGTCGTCTCCATTTTCCAAACATCCGACTCCTATTGCCAGTGACATATGTGTCTCCATGCGGTCGTAAATCCGTCCGGAAATCCTGTCTGCAATTTCCATCAGACGCGTCCGCAAAGCGTCCACATTTTCATATTTCATAAAAAGGACAAAATGGCTGCCGTAGCTGCGTGCATAAAGCTCCCGCTTATTATCCACTTCTTCGGAAAGCGTCTTGATTACAAGCTCAAGTATCCGCTGTCCTGCGTTCCAACCATACAATGCGTTGTAGCTTTTAAACTGACCGATATCTGTGTAGGCGATGGCGTAGTTGCTGCTTTTGTCCACCGCCAGTTTCTTTGCAGCGCGGTATCTTAAATAATGTAAATTCCAGATGTTAAACTCTGTATCCTTGTACATGAGTTTTTGTACCCGTATGCTGTTCCGAAGCAGGAAGAACAGCACTAAAATGACTGCCGCCGCACAGCATGTTAAAACCAGGATAATTGCAATGCTGTGGTCGCTGATAAAGTTCGCCATGCTCATCTTGGAATAAAAATTGTCCCGAAGCATATAGTCGTTGACCATCTTGTCGCTGACCGCAAGCAATTCCTTATTTAGAATACCAAGAAGAGGAGACTCTTCATCCTCTGCCACAACCATATAGATGTTGTGGACATCGCTAAGCACGCTGTGGATTTCCATCTTGTTAAACCGAAATTGCGAACCGAGCAGATATTCCGCCAAATACCCGTCGCATATGGCTGCGTCCGCATCACCGTCCATCACTGCATTCAAGGTTTCAAGCTGTGTGGAATAGGGCAAAAGGTTCGTGTTTTCATCAATAAAGTTCTGTACGGCAATCCCAAAAGCATTGCTTTCTTCCACTGCAAGGACGGAAATGGAATCCGACTTGTCACTTCTGTTCATAATGATAACCTGTGGTATCTGCGCATATACTTTTGTGACTGCCAGTCCTTCCGACAACATACTCTGCGCCGTTTCCCCGCAGTAACTCATCAAATCAATGCTGCCGTTATTTAAAGCTTTTTTTGCCTCCTCAATGTTATCTGTTTTTACATAGTTGAAAAGAATTCCTGTGCTTACGGATACTTCTTCCAGCACCTGTCTTGAAAGTCCTGTATATTCGCCATCACTTTCGTAAGAGAACGGGTAGTAGCCGTCTAAATAGCCTACGGTCAAGGTACCTTTTTCCGCGATATACTGCTTTTCACTGTTTGTCAGCAGAATTGTCTGATCCAGCCGATTGTCGTAATACCTGACCATCAGTTCGTTTTCCAATCCCGGACGGTTCATTTTGACATCTGCAATTCCCTGGTTTAATTCCCGCATCAGGTCATTGTTTCCCTGATAGGTGATGTAATAAAACGGCATTGGCGCAAACCTGCCGATGACACGCTGTCCCTCCTGGACCTCTGTCAGGGAATGCACAAGGGCGTCAATCTCTCCCGCATCCAACGCTGCCTGCAGCGCCGCCGTATCTGTATACGTTTTGACCTTGGGATTGGGAACGCCGTGGTCCGCCATATATTCGAAAAATTCTTCCTTTCTTATGTAGCTGCCTACAACGCCAAAGACAGCGGTTCTCATGGCATCAAAATCCTCATAGGCAAATTGGCTGTTGCCGTTTACCGCAATGACACCAAAGGTATATCCGCTGGCCAGGTTGGCATAATCGTACAGCTTTGCCCGTTTGGCGGAATACTGCGCAGAGCCGACTAAATCAATTTCCTGATTTAAAAGTTTTGTCAGGGCGTCGTCCCAGCTTGCGCATTCCACGTATTCGATATTCCAATTGACATAATCGTTAAGTGCTTCAAGGTACTCCACATCCATTCCGGTGCGGCTGCCGTCCGCCCTTGTTTCATGGTAGCCCTCCATAGGGAAAAATCCCACCCGGACCGTGCGCTTTCCCGCGCCCTGTACGCTGCCTGCGCTTCCCGCAGACACCAAAAATGCTACCACAAGCACGGCAATAAGCAGCTTTGCCAAACTGACATTCGAGACCTTTCGTATCGTTTTCATAATACCGCGTCCTTCCCCGTTATTCTAATTATTATTATAATGGAACAAGCACCCCAAATGCAAGTGTTTTGCGTGTGCTGTCAGAATGCAGGATATAGGAGGAGACCATTTTTTACCTCTAAAGTTCCAATAAAATTTTAACAAATTTGCACAAAACACTACCATTTTTAACAGATTTATAGTATAATTTCGATAAACGGTTTTTCACTAAAATTAATGCGTAAGGAGGATGCAGAACATATGGCAAAAGAAATGATTGCAATGCTGCTCGCCGGAGGGCAGGGCTCACGTCTGTACACATTGACGCAGAAGTTAGCTAAACCTGCGGTTCCCTTTGGTGGGAAATACAGAATTATTGATTTCCCACTGTCAAACTGTGTAAATTCAGGAATTGACACAGTCGGTATCCTGACACAGTATCAGCCGTTGGTACTCAACGAGTATATTGGAAACGGACAGCCGTGGGATTTGGACAGACTTCACGGCGGCGTGCATGTGCTTCCGCCGTATCAGCAGGCAAGCGGCTCTGACTGGTATAAGGGCACGGCAAATGCTATCTATCAGAACATTAACTTTATTGAAAGGTATGACCCCAAGTATGTCATTATTCTTTCAGGTGATCAGATTTGCAAGCAGGATTACAGTGACTTTTTGAGATTCCATAAGGAGAAGGGCGCGGAGTTCAGCGTGGCGGTTATGGAAGTTCCCTGGGAAGAGGCAAGCCGTTTCGGTTTGATGGTGTCGGACGAGAATGACAAGATTACGGAGTTCCAGGAGAAACCGAAGGAGCCCAAGTCAAACCTTGCTTCAATGGGTATCTATATTTTTAACTGGGATATTTTAAAGAAATACCTGATTGAGGACGAGAAAGATCCTGAGTCTGAAAACGACTTTGGTAACAATATTATTCCTAATCTGCTCCGGGACAACAGGCAGATGTATGCATACCGCTTTGACGGATACTGGAAGGATGTCGGAACGATTTCTTCTCTGTGGGAAGCAAATATGGAAGTGCTTGATCCTGAAAACAGCGGAATTAATATTTTTGATGATAACTGGCATATTTACAGCCGAAACAGCGGTATGACAGGACATAGGATAGGCGAGAACGCAGAACTTGACAACTGTATGATTACCGACGGATGCAGCATTGAAGGAAAAGTAAAACATTCCATTCTTTTTGCAGGCGTTAAGGTTGAGAAGGGCGCGGAGATTGAGGACGCGGTCATTATGGGCGGCAGCGTTATCAAAGAAGGCGCTAAGGTAAAACACTGTATTATAGCAGAGAACGTAGTGATAGAAAAGGATGCGGTAGTCGGCGTGATGCCTGAGGGCGACGAGAAGGGTGTTGCGACGGTCGGCTCCGGCGTAGTAGTCGGAGAGGGTGCGACAGTCGGACCGAAGGCTATGGTATCAGAGGATGTTAAGGGAGGTGACAAGGTATGGTAAATTCAAATGCAGATTCAGCAATGGGTATTTTATTCCCGAACAGCTATGATTCCTTAGTACCGGAACTTGTTTCAGAACGTCTGATGGCATCCATACCGTTTGCAAGTCGTTACAGACTGATTGACTTTATGCTTTCAAGCATGGTAAATTGCGGTATTGACAATATTTCGGTTATTGTAAAGAGAAATTATCATTCCCTGATGGATCATCTCGGCGCAGGGCGTGAGTGGGATTTGACGCGTAAAAACGGCGGTTTAAATATTATTCCTCCGTTTGCACAGAAAACGGTTAATATCTACAACGGAAGAGTTGAGGCGATTGCGAGCATTCTTGATTACTTAAACCGTCAGAAGGAAAAATATGTCATTATGGCGGATACAAACATTGCCGTAAACTTCGACTTCAATGCATTTTTGCAGAAGCATATTGACAGCGGTGCGGATATCACGATTGCTTACACAAAGGAAGAAATTCCGAGGGCTTTCATTGATATTGACATGACGAAGAAGGATTTGTATTATACGCTTGACATTGATGAGAATGATAAGGTACAAAAGATTGTTGTAAACAATAAGGACAAGGGCGAGCAGAATATGTCCATGAATATTTATGTTATGGAGAGAAAGCTTTTACTTGACCAAATCAGGGAGGCGTATGTAAACGGTCTGACATATTTTGAGCGCGATATTGTTTCTCCGCAGCTTGATAAGCTTGATGTCAGGGCATATCAGCATACAGGCTATTATGCGCGGATTCTTGATATCAAGAGTTATTTTGCGGAAAACATGAAGCTGCTTAAGGAGGAGAATGTCAATGCATTGTTCTCACCGAGCACGATTTACACGAAAATCCGTGACGATAATCCGACTAGATACGCAACGGGTGCTCATGCAAAGAACGCGATGGTTGCCGACGGCTGCGTGATTGAGGGCGAGGTTGAGAATAGTGTCCTCTTTAGAGGCGTTAAGGTTGGTAAGGGTGCGAAGGTCAGAAACTGCGTGCTCATGCAGGATACCGTGATTGAAACCGGCGCAACGGTGGAATACACGATTACGGATAAGAATGTTACGGTTTCTTCTTATAAGGAATTAAAGGGTACGGAGTCGTTCCCGGTATTTGTTGAGAAGAGGAAGACGGTATAAGGTTTCGTTGGAAAATATGTGAGGCTGCTCAGATTTTGGGCAGCCTTGACTTTTTGGGGATATCAAATTAAAATAAAATAGAAAGCAGGTCAACCGGATTAACGGAAAGGAGCTGAAGATAATGACGGAGGTAATGGAAGAAATGGCGATAAGTGAAAAAGAATTGAAATTGCTTTTAAATTTTGTTAAAGACAATTTGCAAGAAGCAAGAGAAACGAAAGATGAGGAAAATAGAAATAGACGAATTGATAAGACATTAGAGCATATTCAACAGTATTTAGAGGATTAAAAAGGTTCAGGGCGCTTAAAAAGGGGCAGCCCTGAACCTTTTTTGGGATTGACATATCATTAACTTGTCATTGTACTCTTTTTCATTAATTCTACATAATGCACCGCATTCTTACGGTTTTGTTCGATTTCGTGCTCCATGAGCGGGCGCACGACCTTTGCAGGACTGCCCATGACGAGCGAGCCGTCGGGAATATTCATCTTACCTGTCACAAGTGCCCCCGCGCCGATGATACAGTTTTTGCCGACAACCGCGCCGCTTAGAAGGATGCTTCCCATGCCAATCACGGTATTGTCGCCCACGGTGCAGCCGTGCACTACGGCGTTATGCCCAATCGTAATGCCATCGCCGATGTGCAGCTTAAAATCTTTATCTGTATGCAGTGTCGCGTTATCCTGAACGTTGGTGTTATTACCAATATAAATTGAGTTCGTATCACCGCGCACGACCGCATTGTACCAAATCCCGACATTTTCACCAAGCGTCACATCTCCGACGACAACGGCACCGTCGGCAAGAAAAATGTTTTTACTGCTTTCCAAAATACCCCTCCTTTTTCGGATACCGATAACTTTTCCTTAGTATAGCATAATTCTGCGCTATTCTGCAATCCTGCCTTTTATCGATTATCCCGCGCAAACAGCAGCGTCTTTTGGCATACTGTAATGGAAAGAACACAAAACAGCATAAACATCACCGAAACAACTGCCATACTGACGACATAAACACTAAACAAATCCGCCCGCATCATTTTCCCAAGTGAGAGAACGGAAAAATATGCCGATACCGTCATTACGGCAAAGGGAAGCAGATACGCCGTTGCCAGTTCATGCGCAATTGACGCGGAGAGCGTTTCCGTTGAAAATCCAAGCTTTTTTAAAACCGCATACCGCTGTATTTCCTCAAACGAGTCGTTATACAGCTTCATAAACATAATGCAGCCGCTCGCCACGATAAACACCAAAAACATAAAGATACAAAGGGAATGGAGCGCCTTAATCCACTCCCCCTCATTGCTGTATGGGTCAATTGAAACACGTGCGGTATAGTTCTCTTCCGTATTGCTGACAATGGTGTCAAACGCCATGCGTATCTCCTCAAAATTAAAAACATCATCATCTTTAAGCTTGTAGTTGCAGATATAATATATCAAGTCGTTTTTTTCCTTTAACCGTTCATATTCCCTGTCGGAAACCACATAAAGACATCCCAGCTCCTTCTGCAAATATCCCAAATAAGGTATCATAATCCGCTGTGTCTGCCGATACGTTTTTCCCGCGATTGTGACAGGCTCCGCCTCTCCGTTTGTGATAAAGGACAGCAGAACTAAATGCGAAAGGTAGTATACTTCATCATTTGCAGGCTCGTCAAATGCAAACGTTACGCCTGCCGCTTTCGCAGCCTGTACAATGTCGGAATAGGAGAGCAGAAGGTGCATTTGCTGTACATCCGTGTAGCTGGATAAAAGCGGTTCGCTGTCCGCTACAAGTGCACAAAGCGAGCTTTGATACGCAACTGTGCATTTTCCGTCAAGGATTGCTTCCGTGGTTTGGGCAATATTGCTTTGGCTGCTGAGAAATTGAAAGGTATATTGATTATCAAACGCAACCAAATTTTCATAACGGTTTCGCATTGCAAAGCCTGTTGCGAGCGCTGAGACGGAGCAAATGCCCATAATGCAAACCATCGCATAAGTGCGGTAATTTTTGCGCATACGGAAAATCGTCTGATTTACCCACAGGCACCGTTGTCCATGGTATAAAAAGCGCTTCCTTGAAACCAAAAGCTGAAAGACAAGCGGTATCAGACCGCCAAACAGCAGATATACGCCGATAATAACCAGTATAACCGCTAAAAGCGCGTTTGTCAGCGTGTCATATCTGCTGCCTTTGTTCGCGTAATAGTATCCCAAAACCAGTACACCGATGCCTAAAATGGCTTTTAGCAGCAAGACAATTGGTTTGACGTGCAGATATTCGTTTTGCTTTGCAGCCATAATCATATTTAACACACTGCTGCGAGTGATGTTCCAAAAGCCTTTGAGGGCAAAGAACAGATACATGCACAAAAATGACACGGATGTCATTTTTATTGCCTTTGCGGAAATCCCGAAGCGCACGTCAACCGCAAGATCGGAAACAGCGCCCATAATCATTTGAAACAATGCTGAAAACAGTACACCGAACCCGATTCCCATTGCAAGTGCCGTGATGCCGACAAAGCTGATTTCAACAAGGTAGAGACTGCCAATTTTACGGTTGGACATTCCCATAAAAATGTAAATGCCGATTTCACGCTTGCGCCTTGTGAGAAAGACATTGGTCGCGTACCATAGGAAAAAGAAAAGAAAGCACAACAGCACGACAAGGCAGACCTCTATCAGCATATCAATATAATCCTTGTTGCGCTGTCCTAACAGCACGAACACATCGGAATAAATGATGTTTTGGAAATTGAAAAATACCAGTATCGTAAAGGCAAGGGACAGGATTAAGGACAGATAGCTCTTAAAGCTGTTTTTAAAATTGAAAAAGGCAAGTCGGATGATGCTCATGCGAAATCACCTCCAATGGATGTCTGCAAATCAATAATTCGGTTATAAAATTCCTTGCGGTCGTTTCCCCTGTTGATTCGGCATTTTATCGTGCCGTCGCTCAAAAGATATACGTCCTTTGCGTACGACGCGCAGTGCGGGTCATGCGTCACCATCAAAATCGTTGCCTGTCCGTTTTCGTTGACTTTGCACAGGCATTGCAGCAAATCCTTTCCTGCTTTGGAATCAAGCGCCCCTGTCGGCTCATCCGCAAAGATAATCTCGGGATTGGTAATCAGTGCCCGACACACTGCGCCCCGCTGTTTCTGACCGCCCGAGAGCTGATACGGATACTGGCGAAGCTGTGCTTCCAATCCGAACATGGCGGCAAGCTCTTTTGTCCGCGCAAGAATTTCCTTCGGCGCGGATCCGTCGAGCGCGAGCGGGAGTGCAATGTTGTCCTGTAAGGTCATCGTGTCCAAAAGGTTGTAATCCTGAAAAATAAAACCGATTTTGTCTTTTCGCAGTTTTGCGAGCGCCTTGTTGGAAATCCGTGTCACATCCTGTCCGTCCAGCATTACCATACCTTGCGACGGTTTGTCAATTGTCGAAAGAATGTTTAACAGCGTTGTCTTTCCCGAACCTGACGGTCCCATAATTGCAATAAAATCACCCTTGTAAATCGTCAGGTCAATCCCTTTTAACGCCGTTGTCTGAAAATCCCGTGCGCCATAGTGTTTGACGAGATTTTTAATTTCCACTACTTTTTTATCGTTCATAAAGCTCCTCCGTTTGTGTATTGTTTTTTGTTGCGATAGTTGTATTGTAGTGTATTTTTTTATAAAAATCCTTACAGTTAGGTTACAGTTCCATGACGCATATGCTCTCTTTCTTTTTTATGCAGCACAACACAAAACCGCGTATACTCCCCGTAGACGCTCTCAACAGATAGTTCATGCTCCAGCTTTTGGGCAATCTGCATTGCTAAATATAACCCCATACCTGTGGATTTGTATTTTCCGTTATGATAATTGCTCCCTGTATATCCTTTCTCAAAAACACGGCGTATATCGCACTCCGAAATCCCTTCGCCATTATCCTCAATCCAAAGTGCAGCCATATTACCATTGTGTTCACACCAGATCCGAATGTGCCGTTCCGTTTGTTTCCCCTGCGCATCTTCATCCGTTTTCGCGTACTTGACTGCATTGCTCAAAATCTGGTCCAAGATATATGTAAGCCACGTTTCATCCGTATAAACAATTACATCATTGTCAACCGTCACATCCAACTCAAACTTTTCCCGTATCAAAAAGAATTGATTGTTCCGAATAGACGCCCGTACACATTCCGACAATGCTACTTGCCTGATTTGCAAATCAAACAGCGGACTTTGCAGGCGGCACCCTTGCAGCATTTGATTGACTTGTAAATTCATACGCTCCAGCTGATCGCGCATGGAAATTCTGACATTTGTGTCAGTTATTTTTTCCGTCATTAAGAGCGCGGATGCAAGCGGAATTTTCAATTCATGACACCATTTTGCGACATAATCCTGTAAACTGCAGTGCGCATCAAAACCGTCCTGAATACGGCGTTCCAGGATGGTCAAATCATGCACAAAGACTTCTTTGTCCTCGGGCGTGGAAAGCACGTCGGAAATTAGTTCATCCTCCTTCAAAAACAGTTGTTTCCTGCGTTCTTTTTGCCGATAACCTAAAAAAGCCACACCCTCCGTAATCGCCCAAAGAACCAGTAAAAGCAAGTCAAGATACAGCAGGTATGCCATCTTTGATGTTTGCATTAAAAACAGAAAATACAGATTAAAGCTCAACGAAAAAAGCAGCAGGAGTGCATAATCGCGTCCTCTTTTCCGAAACCATTTCATCTTACAAAATATCCCTGTCCTTTCTTCGTAAAAATCACGTCCTCGCCGCATATGGCGTGCAGCTTGCTGCGCAGCCTGCTGATAATGGTCGTCAGCGCCGCATCCGTGACATATTCGTCCGTGTTCCAAAGCGCCATCATCAGCTCGTCGCGCGTCACAACGTCCGGCTTACACGCTGCAAGCCGTGCAAAAAGCCGCCGTTCCGACTTGGTCAAATCAATCTCTTTTTCCGCAAAGTACAGACTTTGCAGTGCGCTGTCAAACAAAAGCCCTCCATCCAGGAAAAGGTACTCCGTTACCTTATACTCATAAGTCCTGCGCAGCAGCGCCGCAATTTTAGCCTGCAAAAGCTCCATGCGAAACGGCTTTTGCACGTAATCGTCGCCGCCTTGCGCAACTGCCATGATTTTGTCCCGGTCGGCATCCCGGCTGCTGATATAGATAATCGGCACCTTGGAAATCTGCCGGATTTTGCTGCACCAGTAGAATCCGTCATGATAAGGCAGATTGATGTCCAACAGTACAAGCTGCGGCTTTTCGTCGATAAATTCCTGCAGAAGGTTGTCGAATTGCCGTGCTCTGACCGCTTCATAATGCCATTTTGCAAGTGTTTCGCAGAGTACTTTTGAAAGTGCTGTGTCGTCTTCGATAATCATTAGTTTCAGTTTGGTATCCATAACCGTTGCGTCTCCGTTTTGTTGAAATTCATGGGATTATTATAGCGGTTTTTCTTTGGGATGAAAACGGAAAATGGAAATATTACAAAAGTGTAAGATTAAAAAAAGTGACAAAAATATGCCACTCTTTCACAAAAGTATTATGGGGATATTTCCATGTCCGGAACAAATTAATCCGAATAATATTTGCTTCCCTGATATCCGCAAGTCCCCGATGCAGATTCTCCCCATAAAAAATCATCATCCGGTTTGATTCTTAGTTGACACCGTTAATCTCAAAAGCACTTGAATGTCCGCATCACTCAAGCCATATATCCTGCAGGAAACAATCAATATCCTGTAAAGCAGGTGTTTCCTTACAGGTTGCCAGGTGCCTTAGCCACAATTAAAAGCGGCATTTTTTATTTCCTTGCAGGATTGCGGAAAATCAATTTAAAAACTGCAAAATGAGATGCTTCTATGGCAAATAAAGTATAAAATCTTAAGAAGAATACCGCAGGAAACAGTATTCCTGCGGTATCTGAAAAAGCTTTTATCCCAATGCAATTGTTTTATTTTGTGGCTTATAAATTTATCATCCCGTATATTCACCAACATATATCCAGTCACCTATCCAAGAAGCTGTAGAAGCATTATAAAGCCGTTTATATATTTTCCCATTTTCGACTTTATAAATCCATTCTTTGTAATCAGATCTAGGTGTGACAGAATTTCCGTCATATTCCACTGATATTTCCTGACTTGAAGCTGACACTGTAGCAACAGGCAGTAACGAGCATACGGATAAAGTTAAAATAGATGCGGTTGTTAAAATAGCTTTTTTAGTTTTCATGAATTAGTTCTCCTTTTTGATTATATATTTTTATTTCATTGGAATAACCGTCTAAAGAGTTAATTGTATCAAAATATTTGTCATTAATATAAACTTCGTAATGGGAAGCGTCGATTTGGATAAAATAGGTATTGTCTGCATTGGGAACATACATCGATTCCTCAACAAATTGTGGGAGTCGATATCTAGCCTCTAAAATAAAGGAATAAGATGTCAAATAAATACCTATCATGAGGACTGCCAGGATGATGCCGGTCAAAACTTTTTTAGGCATTGCATAATCCTGCAGCAGCACAGTTAACCGTCTTTTAAAATCTTTATCCTGTGATTGCACTAAAAAACAAGACTCCTTTTTAAGAAAATCAGACATTTGCTGTGAAGAACGTTTTAAAGAGTTTTTCTTCATATACAATAGGCATTCTGCATATTCGCTTGTAATATCTGCTTCCTTATGCGTGATTATCTTATCAATATGCATTTCAAGCAATGTATTTGTCTGCTTATACAGTATGATAAACGCGGGATTCCACCAATATACAATCGAAAAGAAACGGACAATGCATTTTATCAGAAAGTCATGATGAAAATGATGCATCGCTTCATGATATAGAACATAATAAAGCCGCTCGTCTGAAATTGATAAATTGTCCGGCAATATGATGTACGGATTTTTCAAGCCATATATGATAGGAATATTCATATTGGGCAGTTCCATAACACGAAAGTGGTTTCTTCTGTTGTGCTGTGTACAAATTGTGTCTAATAATGTTTTATACTGGATGTCCGTCGTTCGGTCACGCCCGTATTTTAAGATATAATTTTTGGCACGATGATACTGCCTCATGTAACGAACCAAATAAAAAATAATGCCAATAAACCATATGATTTCAAAAAGATTCCAAACGGAAACAGTTATATTCAAAATCTGTATTTGCGGTTTCCGAATAAGAGCTACCGCTTTAGACAAGAACGGCGGGAGCGGAACATTTGCCGTAAACGGAAACTCAAGCGGAAGAATCAGCCGGATAACAGCCAGTCCCACAAATACACCTAATAATTTATACCCTGCACAAACCAAAGTGTTATTACGCAGAAAAACGATAGCAATCAGCCCGACAAGGATACTGCTTGTCAACAATGCCATAAGTACCGTTGAAAATGAAAAGTTCAACATAACATTCCATCTCCTTTAGCTGCTGAATATCAATCTTTCTTAGTATTTTTTTTCCCTTTATATTCCTGAAGCAGCTTTTCCATTTCGTCTATATCCTGCATAGCCTGATCAGGATTGTTATCGGCTTGCACCATAGCACTCATCAAGGACTGGCTCGAAACCAGCTTACTGAAATGGATATAATCATCCACAAACATTTTTTTTATAATATCAGACGCAGACGCAGTCTA
>DKYC01000140.1:0-358 GCA_002492295.1 Lachnospiraceae bacterium UBA7110 | reverse complement strand
CTAATATCAGACGCAGACGCAGTCGGCTTAAACCGTCTGGAAAAAATGTTGCCTTCCAGCGTAATGTCCGCCACTTCCACTAACTTTAATTTCATCAGCTTCCGGATAGAAGGCTGAACAATGTTTGCCGTCATGTTGGGATGAAGCTCAATAATTTGTGAAACATTCAGAGGTTCCTCTGAATGAAGTATGGTAGAAAATATGTCGTATTCTTTAGCATTCAAATATTTATTCAAAGTAAAAATCCTTCCTTTAAAAATGTGTAAAAATTCGTGTAAATAAATTGACGTTTCCTGTAAGAATGTCTTCATTATATATCATTGTGTTAAAATAATCAATGTATAAAATCAGCGAAACA
>DKYC01000097.1:4291-4571 GCA_002492295.1 Lachnospiraceae bacterium UBA7110 | reverse complement strand
TGGCAGGCTCCAGGAATGTGGCAGAGATTCAGGGCAGCTTTGGGTTTAATAAGTGCTTGAAGTGCGGGCAGGAGTACAATGATGTTCAGATATGGAACCAGGGAAAAGCTCCACGCTGCGAAAAATGCGGAGGTGTGGTTGGGGCGTTTCCGGTCTATAAGCATATTGGACTGGTGGAGGATGAAGTACGGAAAGCAAGGAGCTTTGCGGCACAGGCGGAGCTTGTTATTATTATTGGCGCACAGGGCAGCTATGGTGGGGTTTACTATCCTTATATCCG
>DKYC01000097.1:2895-3900 GCA_002492295.1 Lachnospiraceae bacterium UBA7110 | reverse complement strand
GCAAAGATTGTGCAGATCAATCCGAAAGCTACACAGTTTGATGATGTGGCGGTATTGAATATTCGGAAAGGGGCGGATGATGTTTTTTCCAAGTTACAATAGCCAGATATGGAAGAATAAGAGAGTAAAGGCTGTTGATTGGAGTGGTAATCAGTTAGTGGCTTGGATATGAAAATGGAGAATACTATTACAAAAAGGACATGGAAATATACAAAAGCGTACAAAGTGTAATTTGAGGAATTGTGTGTTTTATCAAGTTTTTTGATAACAATTACAAGATTCTGCAAAAAAATTTACAAACACACTTGACAATACTTCTGTGAGGAAGAGGTAGGGGAGGCAGTCAGAAATTCCGGTATTCCCCGGTCAGAGATTTTCGTCATAACAAAACTATATCCAAATCAATTTTCAGAGCCGGAAAAGGCGATTGATGAGGCGCTGGAGAAACTGAATATTCAATACATTGACATGATGCTGCTGCACCATCCCGGAACGAATGATGTCAAGGCATATCAGGCGATGGAACAGGCAGTACAGGAAGGGAAAATCCGTTCCATTGGTTTATCGAACTGGTATATTGAAGAACTGGAGGAATTTCTGCCACAGGTAAGCATTACCCCGGCACTGGTGCAGAATGAAATTCATCCCTATTATCAGGAAAATGATGTCATTCCTTATATTCAGAATCTGGGAATAGTCATGCAGGGATGGTATCCGCTTGGTGGCAGGGGTCATACGGCAGAGCTGCTTTCTGATGAAGTGATTTCTTCCATTGCAGAGACGCATGGAAAGTCTTCTGCACAGGTGATTTTACGCTGGAATCTGCAAAAAGGCGTGGTAGTGATACCGGGTTCCAGTAATCCCGACCATATACAGGAAAATACGGAGCTGTATGATTTTGAACTGACGGACGAAGAAATGGAGAAAATCAATGCGCTTGACCGGGCTGAAAAGCATGATTGGTATTAACAAAAAGAGGGAAAGGGAATAGTTTCAGTTGATATG
>DKYC01000097.1:2147-2550 GCA_002492295.1 Lachnospiraceae bacterium UBA7110 | reverse complement strand
GTATAACTGAAATGAAGATTATTAAAAGAAATAGCATAAATGCGTCTTGTGAATATTGTTTTGATTATATAGTTAATGATGATATAAATATATTATGTGATACAGAGTATGTTAGAAAGATATTGAACAATGGAGAGGAACATTATGGTCTTTCTGTAATGGGCAAAGAATATTCTGAAATAAAGTAGCAATTCTGTTATTATAGCAATCCAATAAATTACTGCGCATAATTGCACGAACGAAACCACCCTATACAATCTGAGGTAGTAATAGTTGAAAACGCCCTTTCGACCGCATCGGGTAGTCTCGACACCATACGGACTTTCTCTTTGATACATTGTCTTGCTGTAATAGGTTTGACATCTGTTATATTGATATTGTCAATATTGGTTGACACTTTTTT
>DKYC01000097.1:0-1820 GCA_002492295.1 Lachnospiraceae bacterium UBA7110 | reverse complement strand
TTTTTTACAAGGATATCAATGCCTAAGCAGCAGCGTCCATAGATTCATAATATCTCTGCCTCTTAACCATAGGAGGAAGTCCCTTATTGGCGGAGCATATCCTCCGGTTGTTCCAATAGCTGATAAAATATCTCCAGATGAGGGTTTTCAGTTCCTCGATTGTCATCTCCTCCGTGTTATAGCGGCCATAAAGGAGTTCCTCTTTCATCCGTGCCCACATGCTCTCACATCGGGCATTGTCATGGCAGCGCCCCCCGGCACTGTTCATGCTTTGGATAATGCCATATTTTGTTATCGTCTTGCGGTAGCTTTCGCTGGTATACTGCGTCCCGCGGTCAGAGTGTATGACGGCTCCCCTAAGCGCCGGATAGGAACGGACTGCATTGGCAAGCGTTTGTTCGCATAATGACGCTTTCATGTTTGTATCCATTGCCAGTCCGAGAACGGCGGCATCAAAACAGTCAAATATGGCAGACACATAGAGCTTACCGTCTTTTGCCTTGATTTCAGTGATGTCCGTCACGCACTTCCTGAGCGGCTCCCCGGATGTGAAATCACGTTTCAGCAGGTCGTCAGATTTGCGTGCTTCACGGTCCGCTTTTGTAATCCCGTTCGGCTTGCGTTTCGGGCGGTGGCTCAGACCAATCTCTTTCATGACGCGGTAAACGGTCCTTTCTCCGGGAATGCGGACTCCTTCCGGCTGTTTTAGCAGAAGCGCCTGATACATGCGGATCCGTCCGTAAGTGTCGTTGCATTCGTCCTCTGACGCAATGGCCCTCATGGCATCGGCTAAATCCTGATATTTCCATGGGCGGTCTTTGTCTGCCAGATATTTATAAAACCCCTGCCGGGTCACTTTGAGCATCCGGCAGTAGAAAGAAATTTTTCCCCTGATGGCGCCGTCCTCAGTTTTTATGGCAATGAACATCATTCTCTGCCTTTTGCAGACTTCCGACGGCTGGCGGCGAAAAAAGCGCTTGCTTCCTCCAGAAATTCATTCTCCTCTTTCAGGCGGCGGATTTCTTTTTCCTGCTCTTTATTCTGCCTGCGCAGCATCTGCACCTCCTCCGCAAGTGTCATGGCTGTCTGCGGCGTGTGTGAACCCGAACCAACATCCAGACGTCCTTCCCTTGCGGCTTTTGTCCATGCATACATGGTGTTCTCAGGGATTCCCAATTCGGCAGCCGCTTTTGCGCCGCCAAGTTCCTTTGCCAGTTTTACGGCTTGGATTTTATATTCCATGTCGTATTTCCGTTGTTTTTTTGCCATTGTAGTTGCCTCCTTTATTCTCTTTAATTATACATCAAATCCTTGAGTATAAGGTGTCAACTAAAATGATACAACATCAATAATTCATTTTTAGTGTATTCTTCATACATTTTATCTATCGTTTCATTTTCAACGCTTATTTCGGCTTGTAGCGTGTCTGCAAGTGTCAAGCTGTTATCTTCTACTAAAGGGGTGTCTAAACTGGCTACGCCTTGCATATAACTTTGTATCTCCTGCACCTGCTCCACGGATGCACCCATGCAGCCGGCTATTTCTGCCGCTGTTGGCTCTCTGTCCTGTTCCTGCCTTATGCGGTCTATGGTCTTTCGTAAATGCGTTATTTTTGCTCTTGTATGCGTTGGTATGCGTACAACCGAACCGCAATTTTCAAGATAGCGTTGTACTGATTGTTTTATCCAGTATGGAGCATAGGTCATAAAGAGAACATTTCCAGATGTTTCATAATGCTTGACCGCCTCCCATAGTCCGAAGTAACTTTCGTTTAGCAAATCTTCCATAGGTTCATAACTAGTATAACCATTATTAATTAA
>DKYC01000071.1:5169-5383 GCA_002492295.1 Lachnospiraceae bacterium UBA7110 | reverse complement strand
GTTTGTAAAAAAATGTAAAAAAAGTAACAAATCCCGTATGAAAGAAAAAATGTATGATATAATCCTTAAGGAAAGGAAGGCTTTGGCTATGTAAGGCATATGATACCAATATCAATCGGGGGCAAGCCTGCAGGCAGCAGCCAAATGGAGGTTAAGCATGAGAGTATTAGAAAATTTAGAACCGAAAAACGTATTTTATTATTTTGAGGAAATC
>DKYC01000071.1:0-4870 GCA_002492295.1 Lachnospiraceae bacterium UBA7110 | reverse complement strand
GTATTTTATTATTTTGAGGAAATCTGTCAAATCCCGCATGGCTCGGGAAATCTTGACCAGATAAGCAGTTATCTGGAACAGTTCGCAAAGGACAGGGGGTTATTCCACATCAGGGATAAGGCAAACAATGTCATTATTGTAAAAGAAGCGACTGCAGGGTATGAAAATACGGAGCCAATCATTTTGCAGGGGCATATGGATATGGTGGCGGTTAAG
The DNA here is from genome assembly GCA_002492295.1 of Lachnospiraceae bacterium UBA7110. Classification (GTDB taxonomy): domain Bacteria; phylum Bacillota; class Clostridia; order Lachnospirales; family Lachnospiraceae; genus COE1. The sequence goes on along the minus strand of DKYC01000071.1, from coordinate 4,654 downwards.
ACGGCGGAGTGCGATATTGACCTTGAAAAAGACGGACTCCGGCTGAAGGTGGACGGGGATTATGTATCTGCGGAGGGAACGAGTCTTGGGGGCGATGACGGCATTGCGGTGGCATATATCCTTGCCCTGCTTGACAGCGATGAGATTCCGCACCCACGCATTGAGGCGGTCATTACGACGGACGAGGAGGTCGGGATGGATGGAGCCGTGGCGGTTGATTTGTCCATGCTGACGGCGAAAAGGATGTTGAATATTGATTCAGAGGAGGAAGGGATTCTTCTGACAAGCTGTGCAGGCGGACTGCGCACGGACTGCCACCTGCCTGTTCATTTGGTGGGAAGACCGGCAGATACCGTATGCCTTGACGTGAGCGTAGGAGGGCTTACAGGAGGTCACTCCGGCACGGAAATCAATAAGGAACGTGGAAATGCCATAAAGATATTGGGGATAACGCTGCAGCAGCTTTTGGGGAAAATGTCGTTTCATATTGCCGCTATTGACGGAGGGGAAAAGGATAATGCCATAGCGATTGAAGCGCATGCAGCGGTTTGTGTGGCAGCGGATAAAAAGGAGGAATTTGAACGGGAAATCGGGAGGATTGCTAAGGAAACAGAAAACGAATACCAGTCCAAGGAAAAAAATCTGTATATCCGGACTGTTCCCGGCAAAACAAATCTAGAAGATATGTTCGATAAGGAGAGCACGGCAAATGTCGCAGCATTCCTGACTACAATGCCAAACGGTGTGATGGCGATGAGCGCGGATATTGAAGGGCTTGTGGAGACTTCGCTCAATGCGGGGATTTTAAAAACCGTATGCGGTACGCACAAGGAGGTGGTGGTAAGCCTTGCTGTCAGAAGCGCTATAGAGACGTCAAAACGGAAGGTTAAGCTGCAGCTTGACACGCTCACACGGGCGTTTGGAGGCTATACCGAATCGCATGGTGATTATCCAGGCTGGCAGTATAATCCCGACTCCAAGCTTAGGGCAGACATGATCAGGATATATAAGGAAATGTTTGGCAAAGATGTTAAGGTGGAAGCGCTTCACGCAGGGCTTGAGTGCGGTGTTATGATTTCCAAGATACCGGGACTTGACTGCGTGTCCTTTGGACCAGATATTTTTGATATCCATACGACGGATGAACGGCTTAGCATCCTGTCAACGGCGCGGATGTGGGAATATCTGTTGGAGCTCTTAAAACAGAAATAAGGCATTACAATCAGAATACAGGTACTTACAAGTTCAGAATGGAGAAAAAATGGAGAATAACTTTAGGGAATTCAGAGGAGAAAATCATCAGAAAGAGGAGAAAAAAGAGAAGAAGGAAAAGAAAAAGCTTCCTTTGCGCCGAATTGCGGTGTTGATAGCGGCAGCGCTTGCAATCGGTATTTTAGGCGTAGCGTCCGTTTACTCAATTGGGGAGCAGGAACAGGGAGTTGTAACAACCTTTGGCAGGGCGACAGGCGTTGCAACTTCGGGACTGCATTTTAAAATTCCCTTTGTGCAGAAGGTGACGAAGGTAAATACAATGATTCTTGGTTTTCCAATCGGGTACAGGCCTGATGATGAAACGGAAAGCCCTGATTTGCTGGCGGCAGAATCTCTTATGATAACCTCGGATTTTAATTTTGTCAATGTTGATTTTTATGTGGAATATAAGGTATCCGATCCGGTAAAGTATCTCTACCGTTCCAAACAGCCGGAGGAGATCCTGAAAAATATTGCGCAATCCTGTATTAGGAACATCATTAGTAATTATGTGGTTGATGATGTAATTACGACCGGAAAGAGTGAAATTCAGGCGGCAATACGGGAAATGATAACGGAAAAGCTGGAGGAGCAGGATATCGGACTCATACTGGTCAACATTTCCATGCAGGACGCCGAGCCGCCTACAGACACGGTTATTGAGGCGTTTAAGGCGGTAGAGACGGCAAAACAGGGCAAAGAAACCGCGCTTAACAATGCCAATAAATACAGAAACCAAAAGCTTCCGGAGGCGAATGCGAGGGCGGACCAGATTATACAGAAGGCAGAGGCCGAAAAGCAGGAGCGTATTAATGAAGCAAGCGCACAGCAGGTACGCTTCCAGAAAATGTATGCGGAATATGAAAAAAATCCTGTCATCACGAAGCAGAGGATGTTTTATGAGGCGATGGAATCTGTTCTTCCGGGGGTCAGGCTGATTATCGACGATGGCAGCGGCGGACTGAATAAAACCCTTTATCTTGACGAGCTGCAGTTTGAGGATATCACGCAGAAACCAGAAGCTGCGGATAACACGGATAATACAGGCGCACAGTCAGCGCAACAGGAGGAATAGGCAGCTATGAAAAAAACATTAGGAAAGATATTTATTGTGGTAATATTATTGGCGTCACTGTTTGTGGGGGCAAATTCCATGTTTGTGATTAAGGAAAACCAGTACGGTCTTGTGCGGGAATTTGGCAGGATTGAGCGGGTGATTTCCGAGCCGGGGTTATATCTGAAGGTGCCGTTTATACAGGAGAAGGATACGGTCTCAAAGGAGCTTTTGCTCTATGACATTGCAAAATCCGATGTTATTACAAAGGATAAGAAATCCATGATTGTTGACAGCTTTGTGCTGTGGCGCGTGACAGACCCTAAGACATTTGCACAGACGTTGAATACTTCCTCGGTGAATGCGGAGGGACGCATTAATGTGGTCGTGTATAACGCAATTAAAAACGTGATAAGCAGTATGGCGCAGTCGGATATTATTGCGGCAAGAGGGCGTGAGCTTACGGATTATATTATGCAGAACGTATCGGGGATAAACCAGTACGGGATTGAAATTGCAACAATTGAGATTAAGCTGCTTGATCTTCCCGAGGATAATAAGGACGCGGTGTTTGAACGTATGATTTCCGAGCGTGAGAACATGGCGGCAACCTACACGGCGGAAGGAAATTCCGAGGCGCAGGTCATCCGCAACACGACGGATAAGGAAACGGCGCTTTTGGTATCGGAGGCGGAAAAGAAAGCGGAAATTTTAAAGGCAGAGGGTGAGGCGGAATACATGAAGATTATGGCGGAGTCCTATGACAGTCCGCAGAAGGCGGAGTTCTACAGCTTTATCAGAAGTCTTGATGCACTGCAGAATGCGGTACAGGGCGGTGATAAGACAATTATTTTGGATAAGGATTCGCCGATTACACAGATTTTTTATAATCAGTAAAAGTATGGTATGATAAATAAAAACCTCATGCAGGTCTTGCAATGAGCTGCATGAGGTTTTTATGACAGAAGCTTTGCCTTTATGCTTCGTCTGCCGAACTGCCAAGACGCATATAAAAGCATATGAGATAAAGCCCGCAAATGCCTACTAAGGCATAAATGATTCTCGAAAGCCAGCTCATGCTTCCGAAAACGGATGCAACCAGGTTAAAATCGAAAAATCCGATTAATCCCCAGTTTACGGCTCCGACAATAGCGATGGTTAACGCGATGCCGTCAATCAGTTTATTTCCCATATTGTGCCTCCATGCTGCGATAATATTTATGGAAGCAGTAAATACTGTTTCCTACTGTATAGTGTGGTAAAAAAATGAAAAATTATGCGGCATGGACGGTATGCTTTATAAAAAATCATCAATAATTTGCCCAAAAGGTAGGAAAAGATGTGATAATTTCATAAATTTCACACATTAAATTGAAATAATGCAGGTTATGTGCTACTATATCAATGCACGGATTTTACATAAATTCAACTGCCGCAGGTATTGACAAAATCAATAAATGTGGGTATATTAATAAAGGTGCATATGAAGTCTTTAAACAGCAACGGTCAGACATAACAACTCAAAGCAGAATTTTTTGAAGTGCTGCGGTACGCAAAGAGGCATGAGAAAGACGCTGTTTTGGAAACGGTAGGAAGATAAAATCAGAGGTTTAGTTCAGGAGAGGTTAGAAGTGAGAAAAAAAGTAGAAAAAAACACAACAGCAAAGAAGACAGTAGAGAAAAAGGCAGTCAGCGTCGTTAAGGCAGCAGAGCCTGAGGTTCAGGCTGAAGAAAAAACCGAGGTCAAGGCAGCAGAGGAGATTCCGGGCGAAGAAAAAACTGAGGTTCAGGAAGCAGAAACTGCAGGCGAGGAAAAGCCTGAGGTTAAAACGGCAGCGAAAAAGACAGTCAAGCCTGCTGCAGTAAAGAAGACAACAAAGACAGCGGCAAAGAAGGAAACAGTGGCAAAGCCTGCAAAGACAGCGAAAGCGTCAGCAGCTTCACAGAAGATTGTTTTACAGATGAACGGCAGGGAAGAAATATCCGTAGAAAACATTGTGAACCGTGTAAAAGAGGCTTATGTGGCAGAAGGACATTCGGCAGCTTCTATTAAAAATGTGGAAGTATACATAAAGCCTGAAGAGGGCATGGCTTATTATGTGATTGATGGTTATGCATCAGGTATCAGTTTATAGAATTCTGTAAGTCTTGAATTGTATAAATATAAAGAATGCCTCTTTTTTGATAAGAATCAGGGTATAATTATTCTTATCAAAAAGGGGGATTTTTATATTATCAGAAAAAGAGCAGGATTTTTGCAAAGAAAAAACGGCTTAATCCTTTATATTTTATGAAATAAGGATTTGCCGCATAAAATGCAGGAGATGGGACTTGAACCCACACGATATT
>DKYC01000028.1:44122-44319 GCA_002492295.1 Lachnospiraceae bacterium UBA7110 | reverse complement strand
AATTAAATAAAATAAACAAAATATAAAAAATAAACAAAATTTATCTGACATTAATGATGCTTTTGGCAAACTGTCACATTTTAAAAAGTTATGTAAAACCTGGATAACTTATGATATAATGGGCGTTAGTAAAAGGTTTACGGAGGCAGCAAATGATTTTTGAAACACATGCCCATTATGATGATGAGGCTTTTGAT
>DKYC01000028.1:0-43800 GCA_002492295.1 Lachnospiraceae bacterium UBA7110 | reverse complement strand
CATTATGATGATGAGGCTTTTGATGAGGACAGGGACGCACTTCTGGCGTCAATGCGTGAAAATGGAATAGAGTATATTGTAAATGTAGGGGCAAGTCTGAAAAGTACAGCAGCAAGCATAAAACTTGCGGAGAAATACCCTTTTATTTATGCGGCGGCAGGCGTGCATCCAAATGAGACGGGAGAACTCGATGAAGCATGCCTTAAATGGTTAAAGGAGCAGTGTCTATTGGAAAAAGTCGTTGCCGTGGGTGAAATAGGGCTTGATTATTATTGGGATAAGCCAGCACATGAAATACAGAAAATTTGGTTTGAACGTCAGCTTGACTTGGCACGGGAGGTGAAAAAGCCTGTGATTATCCATACCAGGGATGCCGCAAAGGATACATTTGATATTATGACAGCAAAAAACGCGGGGGAAATCGGAGGCGTTGTCCATTGCTATTCCTATAGTGCAGAAATGGCGGTGGAATATGTTAAAATGGGATTTTATGTTGGAATCGGCGGTGTTGTTACATTTAAAAACGGAAAAAAAATGAAGGAAGTAGTGGAAGCTTTACCGATGGAGCGCATTCTCCTTGAGACAGACAGTCCCTACCTGTCACCGGAACCAAACAGAGGAAAAAGAAATTCATCACTCAATCTGCCGTATGTTGCACAGAAAATTGCAGAAATCAAAGGAATTTCTTATGAGGAAGTTGTTGAAATTACATCACACAATGCAAAATGCATGTATCGGATATAAAATGACACGATTGTCATTTTTGGATGTAAATTAGTCTTTTTAAATCCGGTTATGAAAGGAACATGTATGGCTACACTTGGAAATCCAACAAATACCATAGCAGTTTTACAGAAGTATCATTTTAATTTCCAAAAAAAATTCGGGCAGAATTTTTTAGTAGACGCAAATATTTTGGAAAAGATTATCCTGTCAGCAGACATAAAGAGTGACGATTGTGTGCTCGAGATTGGTCCGGGCATCGGCACCATGACACAGTATCTTTGTGAAAATGCGCGGGAAGTTGTGGCTGTGGAAATTGACAAAAAGCTGATACCGATTTTAAAAGAGGACACACTTTCTTCCTATAATAATGTCACAATTATAAATGAGGATATTTTAAAAGTTGACATGAATGCCATTGTACGGGAAAAAAACGCCGGAAAACCGATTAAAGTTGTAGCAAATCTTCCTTATTATATAACGACACCGATTATCATGGGACTTTTCGAAAGCCATGTGCCGTTAGAAAGTATCACGGTTATGGTGCAGAAGGAAGTTGCGCAGCGTATGCAGGTAGGACCGGGGACAAAAGATTACGGGGCGCTTTCGCTCGCGGTGCAGTATTACGCAGAACCTAAAGTGATGATGAGTGTTCCGGCAAGCTGTTTTATGCCGCGCCCGAATGTTGACAGTGCCGTCATAAAACTGACGCACCATGAGAAACCGCCTGTACAGGTTAAAGAGGAAAAGCGGATGTTCGATATAATACGTGCGGCATTTAACCAACGCAGAAAAACACTTGTAAACAGCCTCAATAATGCGGAGGGGTTAAATTTGAATAAGGAAAACATCCTTGCTGTACTGGAATCAATGGGTTTGCCTGCAACAGTCAGGGGTGAAGCGCTGACTCTTGCACAATTTGCGTATCTTGCGGATTTTGTTAAAAATTGACACATAATTCGTTGACATAACGAACCTATTATGCTAAACTGACAATGTGAAAAACTATGCAAATTTTAATGTAACAGATATTACATCCGGTTTGCATAAAAAATGACACGAGTGTCATTTTAGGGGATAGATAATTAAGGGTAGTGTCAGAGGTGATAGGACGTGGACAAGTATGAATACAAGGTTCGTTCGGAAGAAATTGTGAAATTAATTGATAAGGAGAAATACGCTGAAGCTGCAAATGTAGCGGATACTGTTGACTGGAGAAGAGTGAAGAGTATCTCGATGCTTTTAAAAATTGCAGCTTTATATAGTGTCAACAGAAGAAATGAGGACAGTCGGGCAATCCTTCTGCTTGCTTATGATAAATACCCGACAAACCGTTCCGTAGTATATTCTCTGTGTGAAATTTCCATCGAGTTACAGGACGTGGTGGCGGCAATTGAGTATTATAAACAGTATGCAAAAATTGCTCCCAAAGATATCGGTGTGATTATACTGCATTACCGCATTTTGGAGGCACAGGGGGCAAGCCTTGAGGAACGTATTGCGCTGCTTGAAGAATTAAAGAAAAAGGATTATCAGGAAGAATGGGCGCTTGAGCTTGCTGACCTTTATCACAGAATTGGATACGCGACAAAATGTGTTGAGGAATGTGATGATATTATTCTTTGGTTTGGTGATGGTCCGAATGTAATGAAGGCTATGGAATTAAAACAGAAGCACGTTCCTTTGACGGAAGTTCAGCAGGCAAAATATGAAAATATGTTGAACAATGCACAAAATAATTATAGTGAGCAGACATACGGTGAAACTGGCGACGGTACACAGGAAACGTATCCGGATAACGGTTATGCAGAAAACGGGGACTATGCCGGCGAAGAACCATATGCTGAAAACGGATATATAAGTGACGGTTATGATGGGCAGGATTATGCCAATGATGGCAGTTACAGTGAAGAAAGTTATGCCAATGATGGCAGCTACAGTGAAGAAGGTTATGCCAATGATGGCAGCTATAGTGAAGAAAGTTATGTTAATGACGGATATAATGAAAACGGGGATTATGTCGGTGAAGAAGCATATACGCAGGACAATTATGCCAATGACGGATATATTGAGGCTGGTTATGAAACGGATGGTTATAATGAAACGGACAGCTATACCGAAAATGGAAATTATGTAGAAAATGAGTATACAGGCGATTACTATGCCAATGATTATGCCAATGATGATTTTTACACAGAGCAGACCTATGATGGGAATAATAGGCCAGTTATATATGAAGACGGCATCAACAGCAGTTATACCAATGTAATTCGTGAATTTCCGCAACCGCCGGCAGCACCTGTAGACATGAGCCAGTATAATACCATTAATCTTCAAAAAGTAGTGGCTGAAGGTATGATGGAAATCTTTTCAGATAATGACGATATCTTAGCGGCGGAAAGGGAGGAACTGAACGCGGACGAGGAAGCGGCAAAAGAAGAAAATAAGGCAGTTGAGGAAGCGGTAAAAGAAGAAAATAAGGCGGTTGAAGAAGACTCTGTCAATGAAGAAATATGGAATGAGGAATCTTTCGGAGAAAAGTTTACGGAGGCAGTAGAAACCTATACAAATAAAGTTGCAAGGATAACGAGCGGCGTATCGGAAACAGCGCCGGCACCGGATACAGGGGCTATTAAAAAGGTAATTGTTCCGGACGATAACGCAAGGGCAATTAAGGAGGAGTCTGATCTTAATACGTTGCGTGATACCACAGAGCGCAGCGTGAATGAGGAGCATGCACGTATGGAGAGAAATTCGGAAAATGTTTATCATACTACAAACCTTTTCAATATGGAATCAGCCAGCGAGCCGGCATTTGAGCCAATGACAGGTCAGATGAATATTAATGACGTACTTTCCGAGTGGGAGAACATAAAGCTCAGTAATGCAAAAAAACATGAAGAGGAAATAAAACAGCGTGTATTAACGCAGACTGGTAAAATTTTTGCAACTTTTGATGATTCCCTCAAAAGTGGAGCGCTTGGTGAACTTGAGAAGGAAGAGGCAAGGACTCAGGATAATTTCCTTGCTGCAGATGTGACTGGGGATATCCCCAGGACGCAGGCTGGTGAAACCAGTGACGATGAGTATGATGTTTCTTATATCGCGCCCGGTTCAAATAAACAGATTATTACGGAGATAGAAGCAGTGGTTGCAAAGGAGCTTGGTGCCACGCGTATTATTCCGCAGGATGAAATTCAAAGAAGGACTGACGAATCAGAACATATGAATGATGCTGACGAAGGACAGCTTAGTTCACAGGAGTCCTATACAGAAGCTGCTGATGAGGAAATCTATGGGACAGCGGATGGGGGCTACGATGAGACATATGAGGCTTATGACGAATCGGATGGGATGTACGATGAACCGGGTGAAACATATAATGAGCCGGACGGGATATATGATGAGCCAGAGGAAAGTTATACTGAGTCCAATGAAATGTATGCCGGGTCAGAGGAAACCTATGATGAAGGAAACGAACAGCCCTATGACGAAAATGCATATGAAAATGAGACAGCCGGGGTTTATGACGAAGAGGATACGTACTTTGATGAAATAAATGAAACATACGGTGAATATGTGACAGGGGAAGAAGCAGCTTATGATGAAAATGAGGATGCGGATTCCAATGAAACAGAAGCTGTCAATGAAGATGACGCAGAAGAAGTCAAAGAGCTTGATCCGGAAGACGCAGAGAGTATTGCGGAGACAGCAAAAGAAGATGCTTTAAGGACGCAGGAAATCAAGATGAATACTGCGGATTTAAGTTCCCTTTCCGAGCGGATTGTAGAGACTGCAAAGAGGGAAACAACAGGTGCAAGACGCGAGGAAGTACGCGAATTTACTGTTGAGGAGCAGAAGCTGTTTGAGAACTTTGCCGTTACCAAGAAAATCAAAAAGCAAATCCTTTATGCGCTTGAAAACATGACGCTTGCTGCATTCACGGGCAATGTGATTATTACCGGGGACACGGGGATTGATACGGTAAGGATGGCGAAAAACCTGATTCGTGAATTCCAGACAATGGACGCAAATTTTTCGGGAAAAGTAGCGAAAGTCACCGGACAAAAATTAAATCAAAAAAATTTAAAAGATGTCTTTGAGAAATTGAATAATGGTGGTATTATAATAGAGAAGGCAAACGGCATGACTGAGGAAAAGCTTTATGAGCTTGCAACATTTCTCAATCAGGAACATATCGGAATCGTTGTCATTATGGAAGACACGAAGAAAGAGATTACGAAGCTGTTGGAAAAGCAGGCAATGATTGCCGATTACTTCAATATCAGAATCGATTTGATGGAGATGGATAACAATGCACTGGTAGCTTACGCCAGAAATTATGCGTTGGCGCTGGAGTACTCTATTGACGAGCTGGGAATACTTGCCCTTTATACCAGAATTGCAAACATACAAAGCGGGAATCATGTGGTGACAAAGGATGAGGTAAGAGAAATTATAGACGAAGCAATTTGGAAATCAAAGAAATCCAAAATCAAGAATTTCGTTGATGTGCTTTTTGCCAGAAGATATGACAGCGAGGATATGATTGTTCTTAAGGAAAGAGACTTCATGTAGGAAAAGCGCTGCTTGGCAGCGGCGCATTGAATAATGCACGCTGTTGCATCTATGAATAATATTTTGTAAATTGGGGGTAAATGTTTATGGCGAATACCGAAACAACAGTATTTATTTCAGAGGCAGACCAGTATGTATTTGGACAGGGCACACATTACGAAATTTATAAAAAGCTGGGTGCACATTTTTGTAAGAAAGGCAGTAAGACTGGCGTATTCTTTGCAGTTTGGGCGCCAAATGCAAAAGAAGTGTATGTCATAGGTGAGTTTAATAACTGGGACGAAAATGCTGCGCCTATGGAGAGAATCGGTGAGATTGGTATTTTTACAACGTTTATAGAAGGCGTTGAGGAAGGACAGATGTATAAATACCTGATTGTACTTCCGAACGGGAATAAGCTTTATAAAGCAGATCCGTATGCAAATTATGCGGAAATGCGTCCGGGCAATGCGTCAAGGATTTACGACTTAAATCATTTTAAATGGGGTGATAAGAAGTGGATGCATGACCGTGACAAAAAAGATATGAATCACCAGCCGATGTCGATTTACGAGTGTCATATCGGTTCATGGATGAAGCATCCTGACGGAACAGAGGACGGCTTTTACAGCTACCGTCAGTTTGCCGACAGAATTATAGAATATTTAAAGGAAATGCCCTATACACATGTGGAGCTGATGGGAATTGCGGAATTTCCGTTTGACGGTTCATGGGGATATCAGGTGACAGGATACTATGCACCTACTTCAAGATATGGAAACCCTGATGATTTTCGGTATTTAATTGACCTTTTGCATAAAAACGATATTGGTGTTATTTTGGACTGGGTACCGGCACATTTCCCGAGGGATGCCCACGGTTTATGCGAGTTCGACGGTACATGTCTGTATGAACATCCGGATAAGAGGCTTGGGGAGCATCCTGACTGGGGAACAAAAATCTTTAATTACAGCAAAAATGAGGTAAGAAATTTCCTGATTGCGAATGCGCTGTTTTGGATTAATGAGTTCCATATAGACGGACTCCGTGTCGATGCAGTGGCATCCATGCTTTATCTTGACTATGGCAAGAAGGATGGCGAGTGGGTAGCAAACAAGTATGGCGGAAATGAAAATCTTGATGCGATAGAATTTTTCAAGCATTTAAATTCGGTCATCCATGGACAGCATCCCGGCGTAATGACAATTGCTGAGGAATCAACAGCATGGCCGAAGGTAACGGCAAAGCCGGAGGATGGAGGATTAGGATTCTCATTTAAGTGGAATATGGGATGGATGCATGATTACTGTGAATACATGAAGCTTGACCCGTATTTCAGGAAAGACAACCACTATAAACTGACGTTTGCAATGAGCTATAATCATGCGGAAAATTATATCCTTCCGCTGTCGCATGACGAGGTTGTGCATTTGAAATGCTCTATGATAAATAAAATGCCTGGCTTTGAGATTGACAAATATGCAAATCTCAGAAACCTCTACACCTTTATGTTTGGACATGAGGGTAAGAAGCTTTTGTTTATGGGACAGGATTTTGCGCAGGAGCGCGAATGGAGCGAAGCAAGGGAGCTTGACTGGAATCTGCTTGCAAAGCCTTTGAATAAGGGGATGCATGATTTCATGGGTAATTTGCTGAAGCTGTACAAGGAAAGCCCCTGTCTGTATGAGATTGACAACGACTGGAGCGGCTTTGAGTGGATGAATGCGGACGATAAGGAGAGAAGCATTTACAGCTTTGTGAGAAGGTCAAAGAACGGAAAACAGCATATGCTTTTCGTTATCAACATGACACCTGTAGAGTATCCGAAATACAGGGTCGGCGTGCCGATGAACACACAGTATAAACTTGTTATCAATTCTGATGAAGTAAAGTACGGTGGAAATGGAAATAAGATTCCAAAATCACTGAAAGCAAGAAAAGGTCTTTGTGACAACAGGGAACAGTATATTACATTTAAACTTCCGCCGCTTACTGCAGTTGTTTATACATTTTAATTGAATATGATTTATAGGGATTCGGTCATGTATCTTGGATATGTGACCGAATTTTGTTTCTTCTCTAAAGTTTTGCACAAAAAGTTCCGACATATCTATTAGAAAACAGTAAAGTAACATAAAATGCTTTATGCGGAAGGTATGGGAATTTGTATGAATATTACATTGGATTCACAGATTTCCACTACTGCACCGGCAAGTACCGAAAATACTGCGACAACTACATATAAGCCACAGGCTGCCACAAAGGAAGTGCGCAGCAGTGGGATTCAATTAGACATCTCTGATAAAGTTATGGATAACGAAGCATATGGTCACGGATTGACCGCAGATGATATTATGCAGCAGGCGGCTAATACAGACGTCAGCGTCCAAAAGGACTTTATGGTAGTGATGTCTAATTGCGTTTCAGGGGAAGACCTTCAGAAAATGCAGGAGGAAGGCTTCAATCCTGCAAATGCGGATGTGGAAACATATGTAAATATCGTAGATAAAATTAAGGTGACGCTTGCGCAGGCAGGAGTGGAAGTTGCAGGTTATAATGATGATTTGGATGTTGATAAAATAGCGGAAATTACGGGAAGCAGGGTAAATGCCGAGACACTTGTGAAGGATTTGTCAAAAATGCTTACCGAAAGTGACATTCCTGTCACAAATAAAAATGTGGAAGAGCTCGTGAGCGCTATTATGGAAGCATCGGGAATTTTGGAACTTTCAGATGATGCGATAAAATATATGGTTGTAAACCATAAGGATCCTACAATAGAAAATATTTATAAAGCACAGTTTTCAAGTGCTGGAAATATGCAGCAGGCACAGGGATATTACAGTGATGCCGTTGCAGGCGGTGGAAGCTATTATGCGAAAAAGGCGGACAGTGTCAGTTGGGAAAATCTTGAGAAACAGATTGAATCTGTTGTAAGTCAGGCGGGACTGGATACCGATGAAAAGACGAAGAGTGAGGCACTGAAAAACGCTAAGTGGCTTGTACAGTCGGGAATCGAGCTGAATGTTGAAAATCTGACACTTGTGTCAGATTTAAAGCGTTTAAAACTTCCAATAGAGCAGCAGGACTTAGAAAAATTTTGTGTTACTGCGATGGAAAACGGAAAATCTCCGGCAAAAGCACTGATAACAGGGGAATCTTCCATAGCGGAGCAGGCAAAAACACTTGTAGAGACGGTGAAAACGATTTCCGATGAGGCGGTTCATGCGGTTGCGGAGTCTGGGGATGAGATGAATATCAAAAATCTTTCGGAAGCGCAGAAGCAAATTGATACGGAGCAGACACAAGAACAGGCTGCCGCATATGATATTGATTATGTGGATGAAACATCACTTAGGGAGGCTGAGGCAAAACGGCAGCTTGAGGAAATTCGTCTTATGATGACGGAGGAGGCGAACAGGCACCTTTTAAAGGCAGGCATGTCCATCGATACAACAGAACTTTCGAAGGTTGTGGATGCGCTGAAAGCGGTGGAGGAGTCCATAAGAGCCGTGCTATTCAAGGGTGAAAGTGCAGAGGAGAATGCGCAGAGGGCGCTTTTGTTTGAGGAAACCATCACCAGGACCAAAGAAATATCCGAGCTGCCTGCGGCGGTAATCGGAAAACTGGTAATGGGCGGACAGTCTTATACTCTGAACCGTATCCATGAAGAGGGAACCGCGCTTAAAAATGAGCTTTCTCAGGAAAATAAAGGTCAGGAGCAAAACCAAAATCAGCAAAAGCAGGCATCACAGGCGTATGAAACACTTATGACCGTGCCGAGAAAGGATTTAGGAGATAAAATCAGTAAGGCGTTCCGAAACGTGGATGATATTTTGGAAGATATGGGTTTGGAGACGAGCGGGGCAAACAGGAGGGCTGTCAGAATACTCGGCTACAACAGCATGGAAATTAATGAGGAAAATATCAATGCGGTAAAAGAGGCGGACAGCAAAATCAGCGGTGTGATAAACCGCATGACTCCTGCGACGACGCTTCAAATGATAAGGGAGCAGAAAAACCCGCTTGAAATGACAATGGAAGAGCTTGACGAATATTTGAACGAAAAGGGCAGGGATTTGGCTGAAGATGCGGAAAAATATTCGACATTTTTACAGAAGCTTGACAGGGCAGGGAATATTTCGGAAACAGAGCGGGAAGCATATATTGGAATTTACAGGCTTTTTGGACAGATTGAGTGTTCGGACGGAGCAGTTATCGGAAGTGTAGTGGCGACAGGCGCGCAGATGAATTTCAAAAACATGCTTTCGGCAATCAGGACTTCGGCTGATAAAAATATGGATGTGCGCGTGGACGACGAGTTCGGAGCGCTTGAGGAGCTGCTTGTAAAAGGTAAGGCAATTGATGAGCAGATTATGAGCGGTTTTCACAAGGAAAATTCGGATAACGGGGAACGGCGTGAACAGGAGCAGTATTATGCAAGGCTTTCCGGTGAGATTAATACGGAGCTTGCCAAAAATACGGATGTGGAAAAGCTTAAGGATGTGGAATTGTCAGAGACAACGACGATTGAGCAGTTTGCTGACAGTATAAAAATGACACAGATGTCAGAAAGTCAGGAAAAGCAGCAGGAGTGGAAACGGGAAAATTTAAAGAATTTTCAGGAAAATCTGAATGAGGTACAAAAGGTTGACGAGCAGGTGATTGAATCGCTGATATCATATGGCCAGTCAATCAGTGTGGACAATATTCAGGCAGCGGAAATGCTCATGCTTGACAGAGGTTCTATGTTCCGGCAGATTATTCAGAAGTCAGATTCCAATAATACGGATGAAGATACAGCGGAAGAAACCGAGCCGGAAACTTCCGCGGGCGATACTGTTATAAGTGACAGCGAAAAAGATATCGTAGAGAAGTCGGGACGTTTTATAGATGCGCTTACAGATAAGGAAGGTGCAAATGAAGCTTACAGGGAAATCATTGATGAAGCCGGGAAAGCGGTTGAGAAGATGATTTACAGGAAAGGTGCATCACGGATTGATATCAAGGCTGCACAGTCATTATATAAGGGACTGACGCTGGCAGGGAACCTTGCAAAAGAGGAAAATTATGAAGTGCCCATGAATATCAAGGGTGAGATTACCTCTGTGAACCTGAAGATTTACCACAATGCTGCCAAAGCAGGAAAAGTATCCGTGACATTCGAGACAGGGCAGCTTGGAAAAGTGGCAGCGGACTTTGATGTAACGGATAAAGGGATTTCCGGCATGGTGGTATATGAGAATAAAACGGAAAAGACCCAGCTTGAAGATTTGAAACAGACGATAACGGAGGAACTTTCCAGGGAAAGTGACAGAAAGGTCAGTATTCATCTTGTACAGTCAGGTTCGCTTGATTTTGGAAAGTTTGGTCAGGACAGACAGGTACAGGGTGCTGACAGTAAGGCGTCAACAGCCATGCTATATCAGACAGCAAAGGCTTTTTTAACGGCATTAAAAGGAACAGAACACAACATAGCGGAGGTTAAATAATGAGAATAAACTTAAACATTTCATCAGTAATAGCACAGAATGCATTGGCAAATAATGACACAAGACTTTCCAATTCCACATTAAGGCTTTCAAGCGGTCTCAAAATCAATAAGGCATCCGATAATGCGGCAGGACTTGCAATTGCAAGAAAAATGAATGCGCAGATTAAAAGCGTAATCCGTGCCAACCAAAACTCGAATGATGGTCTTTCTGTTGTAAATACCGCGGATGGTGCTATGGCAGAGATGCATGATATTCTGCAAAGAATGAATGAGCTTGCCATTCAGTCGGCAAACGGCACAAATTCGGATGATGACAGAAAACAGATTCAGCTCGAAATTGACCAGTTAGTCGCTGAACTTGATAGAATTGCGGATACAACGCAGTTTAATGCACAAACGCTCCTTGACGGAACATTTGCTTATAAGGGATATACAAATACGGAAAACGTAAAGGTAATGTCATATACGGACGGCGTTGCAAGTGGTACATATGTGGTTGGAAAGATTGAGTATTATCATTATGAGGATAAAATTACAACTTATACGGGTGATGTTACAAGCACAAGTACAAATGCAGGGGTAAAGGCTGTTAAGAGTATTGAAAATAAAGAAACATATCAGATATCAAGTGCGGATTCTGTAAAGAATGCGTTAAAAAAGAGCGCGGATGTGGCTGACGGTCAGCCTTATGATAAGGATACCATCAGCGGTGTTAAAGCCTTTCCGGAGGATTCGCTTGTAACAATTGAGGATGAAAATATTGTCATTAAGTCGCAGGGTGATTTTGAGATAAAGCTTGCTGTTAATGACAGAAGCCATAAGGCGAATGGGCTTGCAACAACCACAACCGTTCCTTCAACATTTACAACGTATACATATAGAAATGTTTCTGTTGCAGTGGATACGGCTTCGACGGTCAGATATAATATTAACCTTATAAATGTGGGTGGAGAAAACGGAAATAACGTAGTTTCCAAGGACGATTATAAGAATGTTGCACAGGGCTTAGAGGAGTACTTTAAGGGACATGATCAGAAAAATGTTGAAATAACGGATATGACCTGTACGCCTGGTGCAGATGGAAAACCGACAGGTCAAATGGAGATAAAATATAAATATACAGATGCAGACGGCACGGAGAAGACGGATGGAATTATTAATTTAGTGTTGCATCAGGAAACGAAAAATGTGAATGCAGATCCGACACTCTCAGATGGCAGCAGAAAAGAATACACAATGGACGATTATCTTTATCAGGTAAAGGAAACCACAAAGACGACTTATAAAATCGGTGGGGATACGCCGGCAGACTGCATTCAGCTCAACATTACCGGAATGGGTGCAATGCAGATTCAGGTTGGTGCAAACGAGGGACAGATTCTTGAAATTGAAATTCCGGATTTGAATACACTCTATTTGGGCGTGGATAACCTTGATATTTCAACAGAAGAAAAAGCAACCGCGGCGATTGACACTGTCGGAAAAGCTATCAATTACCTGTCTGGCGTGCGCGCAAAAATCGGTGCATACGCAAACCGTCTTGAGCATATTGTGACAAACCTTAATACGACAGAAGAAAACATGACGGCGGCATATTCGCGGATTATGGATGTTGATATGGCTACGGAAATGACCGAATATTCAACCGTTCAGGTATTAGTACAGGCATCAACGTCAATGCTTGCGCAGGCAAACGAAAGACCGCAGCAGGTATTGCAGTTATTGCAGTAAAAAAACACAAGCCTGACGGCTGGTGTTCAAAGAATTTACAAAGTAAATTCTTTTCTAAATGGTTTATGCTGTTATAGCATGGAGGGTGAATATGACAAAGGAAAACAAACAGATTTTTACAAGACGGATTACGCAGGCAAACCGTACGCAGCTCGTGGTGATTGTGTATGAAATGCTTTTGGTATACTTGGAGGACGCGGTAAAAGCACATGAGGTTCAGAATAAAGAGGAGTTTGTGCGCAATCTGGAGCTTGCAAGGGAGTGCATCGGTCAGATGCGCACAAGCCTGAATTTTGAGTATGAGCTTTCCAAAAATTTATTTGCAATTTACTGTTTTGCGGACAGAGAGCTTGCAGCTGACATTTTTGGAAATAAGACAGATAATCTTGATGTATTAAAGATGATTTTTACAAAGCTTCATGACGCATATTATACCATAAGCAAGGAGGACAAATCAGAGCCGCTTATGGATAATATCCAGGATGTTTACGCCGGTTTTACATATGGGAAAAAAGATGTAAACGAAAGCCTTGTCAATTATGATGCAAGGAGAGGTTATATGGCATAGCCGGAATGGTCGGCAGTGTATCATCCTCAAGGTCTTCATAATCCTCGTAAGCGTCGAAGGAGTCGCAGGCGGTATACTGTTCATACAGCTGCATTCGTTCCGCCTGTTGGAGTAGAAAGCGGTAGCGTTTTAGGGCTGAATCAATTTCATAAATGTAGCAGTCTATCAAATCGGGGTCCGTTACGTTGTCAAAGCCTGAATAGGCAATCTCGAGGGCGTGCTGTGTCTTTTCAATATCGGAGAGCAGAAGTTCGCGCGGGGTCAGTGCAGACTGTGTTATGTCAGCGTTTTGCTGACTGGTGCCGGAAGGATTAAGTATCTTTTTGAGGCTGAAATATGTTTTCATAAAGGCTGTCCTTTCATAATGATTTCATGTCGGAATCCAAAATTACTGTTCAAATAAGTAGACATACCGTGGGCGAGTAAAAATCCATTTGCAAAGAGAACTTGTTCGTTTTGCGAATTTTGCATGGATTTTTACTTGTTACTGTAACGTATTGAACAGTAACCATGTGTTGGCAAACATCATTTTATTTATAGTATAGATTTTGCACATTTGTTTTATGCAAAAAAATTGCCATGAAAATACATAAAAATTTTAAAATATTGTTCTCCTTTATTGGTAAAAATTTACAAATATAAAGATAAAGGTGGACAATATTTTTTTCTTGTGCTATAGTCAATAACTGTCAGCGAAAGTTGACATAACACACAAATAATATTCCGTCGGTTTCCGACAAATTTTCACAAAAAATATTTATTCAAAATTTCAACTCAATAGGGAAGGAACGTAGGAATATGGTTATTCTTATCGGTGTATTTTGTGTAGCCGTTTATATGGATTTACGGTTTTATAAAATACCAAATCTGTGTATTCTAGCGGGAATTGGTTCCGGAATTATTATGACATGCGTGTCATATTCTGCCATTGGGGCGGTTATGGCATGTTTGGCAGCACTGATGATTTTTGCGGTATTTTATCCTTTTTATTTAATGGGAGGATTGGGTGCAGGCGATGTGAAGCTCTTGATGATGACGGCATGTTTTATCAAAGGTAATCGTATCCTGCAATATCTGCTGGTTACATTTGCAATTGCAGCAATATTTTCTGTAGCAAAAATCCTGTTGTTCCGGGAAGGCAGGGAGCGGATCTGGTATTTTGGCGGTTATTTAAAAAAGATGGTCCTTACGGGAAGCGTGGATGATTATAGGGTGGACAGGACAAATAAGAGGTGCATTATCAGGCTGTCGGTGCCCGCGTTTTTAAGTCTGATTATGATGTATATGGAAGTTTATTAGGAAAATAAAGGAGCAGGACTGTAAAATGAACAAGAAAAAATTGGCAATCTGTGATAAAGACAAGGGGTATTTGTCAATGCTGCAGGCATATCTTTCCAAGAAAAATCCTGCGGGCTTTGAGGTCGTTGTGTTTGATTCCGTGAGACAGGCTGTATCGGAGTCAAAGAAGGAGCCATTTGGGATCTTACTTGTGGGGGAAGGAATTTATGACACGGATGTCATAAATGTAGCGGCACAGAAGGTTTTTATCCTGCAGGAGGATGGTTTTGCGGGTATTACGGGATATAACACTGTTTCGAAGTACCAGTCAATGGAACGGTTAATTCGTCAGGTGCTTGATGCATTTGCCCTGGATGAAAAATGCGTCAGCGTGCCAAACAGGGGACAGACATCCGCAGGACTTGTCACCTTTTACTCTCCGGACAGACATAAGGGGCAGAGTGTGGCGGCACTGACGGCAGCACAGATTTTGGCGGATATGGGGCATAAGGTACTTTATATCAGCATGCAGCCGTTTTCAGGATTTGAGGAGCTGTTGGGTGTAAAATATGAATCAGATATAACGGATTTTATGTATTTTGCCTTAAACCATTCGGATAAGCTGTTATATAAGCTGGAAGGAATAAAAAGGACAATTCATGGTGTTGATTATCTGCCTCCGGCTTTGGATTATTCGGATTTGGCGGATATTGCAGAGGATGAATGGAAACAATGCCTGGACATGCTTCTGCACAGTGGGGAATTTTCTGAGATTGTGGTAGATCTGACAGAGACCTGTAAGGGATTTTACCATTTTCTTGAAAAAAGCACTGAGGTTTACTTTTTATCGGCAAAGGATGCGTGTTCTAAAGCAATGTATGCACAGTTTGCACGGCTTATGAAGCTTAAGGAGCTTGATACGGTACTTGGGAAAAGCATAACATTTGATTTGATTACGGGCTGGGAGCATTCGGTTTTGAACACAGGTCAGCTTTCCGTTTCGCCGCTTGGAGCACAAATGAAAGGAATTTTAGAACAGAATGGATAGCGCAAAAAAATACGAGGAGTGGAAACAGCGCATAAGTGATAATGTGAGAGGACGCATTGATTTATCAAGAGAGGTACCGGATGCGGAAATACAGGAGATGATTGATGCTCTGATTGTGGGTCTTGGACGAAGCTGCGGACTTTCCCTTGTACAGAGGCAGAAGCTTGGAAAAAGTGTGTTTCATTCCATCAGAAAAATGGATGTGATACAGGAGCTGATTGACTCCAATGATGTGACGGAAATTATGATTAACGGCATGGACAGTATTTTTATTGAAAAGGCAGGGCATATTTACCAGTGGGACAGGCATTTCGACACAAAGGAAAAGCTAGAGGATGTGATACAGCAGATTGTGGCGAAATGCAACAGGGCGGTTAACGAAGCGTCGCCGATTGTGGATGCAAGGCTTGAGAATGGTGCACGCGTCAATATCGTGCTTGCGCCCGTAGCGCTGAATGGACCAATTGTTACAATTAGACGGTTTCCAGATAAACCGATTTTAATGAAGGATTTGATAAGCTTTGGTTCTATTACCAGGGAAGCATCACAGGAGCTTTCCGGGCTTGTCAGGGCAGGCTACAATATTTTTATCAGCGGCGGAACAGGTTCTGGAAAAACGACATTTCTAAATGCATTATCGCATGACATACCCCAAAGTGAACGGATTATTACAATTGAAGATTCGGCAGAACTGCAGCTGCAGGAAATTCCTAATCTTGTGAGGCTTGAGACAAGGACCGCGAATGCGGAAGGGACAAAGGCAATTACCATCAGGGATTTGATAAAATCGTCACTTCGTATGCGTCCGGACAGAATTATTGTTGGAGAAGTGAGAGGGAGCGAGGCTATCGATATGCTGCAGGCACTCAATACAGGGCATGACGGAAGTCTTTCCACAGGGCATGCAAATTCGTCTAAAGATATGCTTACGCGGCTTGAGACGATGGTGCTTATGGGTATGGATTTGCCGCTTGCGGCGGTGAGAAGACAGATTGCGTCGGGTGTGGATATAATTGTCCATTTAGGCAGGCTGCGTGATAAGTCCCGCAGGGTGCTTGAGATTACGGAAATTATCGGATTTGAGGAAGGCGAAATTGTGACGAAACCAATTTACCGGTTTGAAGAGAGCGGAGAAGAAAAGGGAAAAGTGACAGGAAATCTTGTAAAAGTCGGCAGGATTACGCACACGGAAAAGCTGTTGGCATCAGGCGTTATCAGCAGGGAGGATTTGTATGAAGCGTAAAATAAAAAAAATAGGAATTGGAAGGGGAAGGCATCCTCCGGTGCCGGATTATGCAAAATACCATTTTACAAAAAAAGAATTGGCTGTCTATGTGATTTTCGAGACTGCATTTATCGGATTGACAGCGTATCTGTTTTATGACAGTATCGCCGCGTTCTTCTTACTAATACCGTTCGCGATGATATCACTTAAAAAGAAGAAGGAGCAGCTTTGCCAAAAAAGAAAACAGAAGCTTGAGGTACAGTTTCGGGATGTCATCCTGAGTGTTTCCTCAAGTCTTCAGACCGGATACAGTTTTGAAAATGCGTTTCAGGAGGCGTATAAGGAGATCGTGTTTTTATACGGAAACGAGTCCCTTATGGCATGTGAGCTTCGCCTGCTGCTTAGAAGGCTTGCAAATAATGAACAGCTTGAGGATGCGCTTTTGAATTTGGCGAAGAGAAGCGGCGTTCAGGATATTGGGGATTTTGCGGATATTTTTCAGATTGCGAAGAGAAGCGGCGGTAATATGCAGGCAATCATAGCAAACACTGCTGAGGTGATAAGTGATAAACAGGCAGTCCGGATTGAAATTGATACAATTATGAGTGAAAAAAAGCTGGAGCAGACAATTATGCGCTATATTCCGTTTTTTATCATATTTTATATTTCTGTCACATCAAGAGGTTATTTTGAAGGACTTTACCACAATATCCTGGGACAGGCAATTATGACGGCAGCATTTATCATATATGGGATTGCATGCGGGCTTTCTGACAGAATTTTGGATATAGAGGTGTAATGGATGCGTAAAGACAAAACAAATCAATTTGCAAAGCTTATTTATAACAGACTGGAACGGATGTCAAAAAAGCCTGATAAAATTTTGTATGACAATTCGGTGAGGGAGGCATTGCAAACCCTGGAGCCTGCAGGAGACACGCAGAGCCGGCAAAAGGCATATGTAATCAAAAAAATATCATTATGCGGCTTTATTGTGGTTGGAGGATTCATTTTATCTGTTTTATTGTGGATAAAAGATGAAACAGGGACGACAATTGTTGATAACTTGATTGAACGGAATATATATGGCGACGGGGAAAGGGATATAAGCCTTATCGCAAAGGACCGTTTTGGGACTTATGAGATTGAGTTATCCCTGGAGGAACGGTTGTATCAGGAGCGGGAATTGAATGCACTTTTAGAGGAATTTTTACCGCTTCTTGAAAAAGCAATTCTTGGGGAAAATGTGTCTTTGGATAAGGTTGCGTATCAACTCAGGCTTATGGAACATCTTAATGGGTTTCCGTTTACAGTAGCATGGCAGACGGATGGCGTGTACATAGACAATAAAGGAAGGCTAATTCATGATATCCTTGATACGCCGCAGCTTGTAGAGCTTACGGCTGTTATAAGCTGTGAGGATTTTGAGGCGCATCATGTGCTAAATTGTATGGTTTATTCTAAGGCAGTCCAGCCGTCGCAGAAGGAACAGATTATAAAGGAGCTTCAGGAAATACAGGATAAAACGAGAAATGAAAAATTTATGACACTTCCGTCGGAAATACATGCGGAGCAAATTAGCTGGACCTATAAAAAAAGTAATATTGGAATTGTGCTTTTATTAGCGACGCCAATACTTGCGATTGTCATTTATTTTGGCATGGACAGGGATTTAAATAAACAGGTTGCGGACAGAAATGAGCAGTTGAAACTGGATTACCCCGAAATTGTCAGTTCCCTCGCACTTTTAATTGGGGCAGGTATGACAGTTCCGAATGCGTGGCAGAGGATAGTGAGGGATTACCGTACAAAAAGGCAGGAGACAGGTAAAACAAGATATGCTTATGAAGAAATGCTTGTGACAATTTACGAAATGGAAAGTGGGGTCGCGCAGACAAAAGCGTATGAACGTTTTGGACGGCGGTGCAGGGTACAGGCGTATAACAGGCTTGCAACAATGCTTTCTCAAAATGTCAGAAAAGGTGCAGCAAATCTTGCCGTGGCTTTGCGGGAAGAGGCGGCGTATGCTTTTGAGGAACGAAAGCACACTGCAAGGCGGCTTGGAGAGAAAGCAGGAACAAAGCTGCTTGTGCCGATGATGATGCTTTTAGGAATGATTATGGCTGTCATTATGGTACCGGCGTTTCAGGGCTGTTTTTAACAAACAAAGTATAAAGAAATATGGAGGATGATTATGAGAAATTTTAAGAGCTTTATGAAGGAAGAAGATGGCATGGGGACAGTGGAAGTTGTACTGATTATTGTCGTACTGATTGCACTGGTGGCTATCTTTAAGGACAGTATCAAGAAGGTTGTTGAGACAATATTGAAGAAGGTTTCCACAAACGCGAATAAGATTTAAGCTGTAGGAACAAAGAGGAAAATTTGGAATGTACGGAAGGATTGAAATTCGGAAAGAAGAAAAAGCGTATCTGACTGTATATCTGTCCCTTGTGTTCGGCATTGTCCTGTCGCTGCTTTTTGCCCTTATAGAGGGAGCAGCGATAGGCGCCGCAAGGGCGCAGGCGGAACTTGCGGCGGACTTGGGGATGGATTCTGTATTTGCGGAATATAACCGCGAAATTTTAAATCAGTATGAGTTGTTTTTTGTTGATACTTCTTATGGCAGTCAAAGCGGCGGAATTGGCATGACGCAGGAGCATTTGTCAGGCTATTTGGAAAAAAATATAAATCCTGACAAAGATATGGGTGTATTTGGTGGAACGACTTATTTGAAGCTTCTAAATCCATATTTGGAAATCCGCGAGGCATCCTATGCCACAGATGACAGCGGGTCGGTCTGGAAGGCGCAGGCTGTTGCCTATATGAAGGCGGTATACGGCGGAGATATTATCAATACGGTAAAAGACCATATTGAGACAGTACAGAAAAACGAGATGGATACCCGTGACGCTGCGTCGGAGTTAAAGCAGCAAAAAAAAGCATTTGAAGAGGCGCTTGCCGAAAAGGAAATGATCGAAGTTGACGTGGAAACCCCTGATGGAAGTTCCTATACAAAAATATCAAAGCTGATTGATAAGCTGGTTAGCGGGGCATTTTTAAGGTTCGTCATGCCAAATGGGGAAAAACTGTCGCAGGCAAGTGTAAATACAAACGAGTATTATTCGGGACGTGCCCGTGCAGGTATGGTAAATTCCGGTGTCGGGCTTCATGAAGGAGTTTCTGCGGCAGACGGTTTTGCAGAGGAACTGATTTATGGAGAATACCTGATGAAGGTATGCGGGAACTTCCGAGATCAAAAGGAAAACAGTGTGCTAAAATATCAGATTGAGTATATTTTATATGGTTTTAGCAGCGATGCGTCAAACCTTTCCGCGTGCCTTGCAGCCTTGTTTGCGGTGCGGTCGGTAGGAAATCTGATAACAATTTATGGCAGCTCCAATATGAAAGTGCAGGCGGAGGCTGTGGCAGAGGTTCTCTGCTGTCTGATTGCCAGTCCGGAGCTTACACCGATATTGAAAAATATCCTTTTGGGAGTGTGGGCGCTTGCGGAGTCGCTTGCGGATATCAAAGGTCTTTTGGACGGAGGAAAAGTACCGCTTATCAAAAAGGAGGGGCAGTGGAGTCTTTCCCTTCCCAAGGCTTTGACAGGCAGTTTTTTTGACAGTGCAAAAAAAGAGGACGGATTATCTTATCAGGCGTATTTGAGAGTGTTTTTAGGGCTTATGAATAAGCAGAAAAAGGTCGCAAGAAGTCTTGACATTGTTGAAATGGACATCAGAAAGACAGAAGGAAACGAATATTTCAGGATTGACCAATGCATTGATTATATGAAGGTAAATTTTGGCTTTATGGATGCGGCGGGACACGATTTTGTGTTTGAGAAAATGATGTGCTATGAATAAACAAGAGGCAGGGAGGCGAAATGATGCTCTTTTCAGGCAGAAGAATGAGAATAAGAAAAAGGAGGGAAGGCATGCTCTTTATAAAAAAAGCGTTAAACCATAAGGAATATTTTCAAAGTGTGTTGATTAAGTTTTCTGTACAGAAAAGGGTGTCATTTTGCCTCTTTGGGAGACTGCGGGCAAGTATGACGGTGGAGGCGGCGTTTGTACTTCCGTTTTTCCTGTTTGCGTTCCTGAATATCACATCCATATTGGAGCTGTACAGGCTGCAAAGCAATATGAGTGCGGCGATGCATATGACGGCAAAGGAAATGGCGGTGTGCGCGTATGAGTATAAGGCGCTTTCTGACGGTGATGTCGGGAAGGCGGAGTCGCTTGGACTTACTTATGGATATGCGGCAAAGCGTGTGAAGGATATTCTTGGGGAAAAATATTTAGAGCATTCTCCGGTTCAGGGCGGTGCGTCCCGGGTTGACTGGATTCGCTCATCCGTTTTGGAGAAGGACGACTGTATTGATTTGATAGCTTCATATACGGTAAAGCCGCCTGTGGCAGTGGTGGGATTTCGTGAATTTAGAATGTATAACCGTGTTTTTACGCGCGCGTGGACGGGATATGATAATGCGGCGGCGCTCCTGCATGGGGACGCGGATGAGGAGATTGTATTTATCACACCTGACGGTACGGTTTATCACAGGTCGAGAGCCTGTACGTATTTAAAACTTTCCATAGTGCCTGTGGATTTGGCATTTTTGGAGCACGAGCGAAATGAAGGCGGGGCAAAATACTACCCCTGTGAGGAATGCGGAGGAACGGAGAGAAGAGTGGTGTATATTACGGATTACGGAACAAGATATCATTCGTCGCTTCAGTGCAGTAAGCTGAAGCGAACTATTTTGGCAGTGCCGATATCGCAGGTTGGCGGGCGCGGGGAGTGCAGTAAGTGCGGAGGCTGACAAAGCTTTAACCGTTATGTCAGGTTTATCAGGAATGGAGGCAGATTATGTTTTTTGTTATTACAGTGGCAGCAGGTTTGTTGCTTTTTGTGGCGGGTATTATGGACTTGAAGAGCAGAACCGTCAGCAGAGGAATTATTGTAGCATTATTTGTTGTATGCTTGGCGGGAGTGCCTGTAAAAGTGCTAATTAGTCAAATATTTGGGTTATGGGACATTGCAGGGGGTGCCCTGATTGGATTGTGTGCTGTCGGTCTGTCAATGATGGGCGGAGAGCAAATCGGCAGGGGCGACGGGTTTGTAATTGTTGCAATCGGTTTAATTTTAGGATTTCGGAAGTGCCTTTTTGCAGTGTGTGTTGCATCCATAATTATGACACTTGTGTCAGTTATAATATTACTTTTGCGAAAAGGAAACAGAAATACGAGGCTGCCGTTTCTGCCTGCGCTGTTTGCGGGGTATGTAATGTGTATAACGGCGGCAGGGTAAAGTAAACGGATATGGAAAAAAGAGAAAATGGTTATTTTACGGTGGAGGCGGCGCTTATTTTTCCAATGGTGCTTTTGTTTACAGTAATGATGATATTTCTTGCGTTTTACAGTTATGACAGATGTGTTTTGGAGCAGAGTGCATATGAGGCGGCGCTGCGTGGAACGGGAAATCACATTAAAAGTGCGCAGGAGGCATATTTAAGTACGTATGAGGCAGCAGGCAGACTTGTGGAGGAAAAGCTTTTTGCAATGCATGACTTTCAATATGATGTGTCAGTTTCCGCGGATTTTGTGACTGTCAGGTACCATTGCGTGGTAAATATGCCCCTGATGGGGTGGCTTTGCGAGTATGTATCAGGGACTGATTTGGCACTTGATATTAATGGTGAAGCAAGACGGTGCAGGCAGACGAGAACAATTCGAAGCTGCAGGGTGATAAATGGGCTGATAAATGAAAGGAACAAGGAAAAGAAAGAGCCTGCGGCAAAAGCGGACATAGAGGAAGAGTAACAAAAAAGGGGAGGAAAAAACATGAGGGAAAATATTCCATCGGTAAGTTATGAGCGGAATATGAACCATAATTATATGGTACTTTATCAATGTGATTTTTTTGGAACCGCGAAAGACGGCAGCCGGGATTACCGGGTGAGAATGCTTTTGGAAAATAAAATACAGGGGCTTTTGCCGATAACGCACAGGCAGGTGAATGGGGAGAGCAGGTATTATTACGAAATTAATTCCCTACAGTCTTTGGACAGACTGATTGAGAAAAATGAATTGAAATACCGGGAGCTTCGAGCCGTACTTTTGGGATGTGTGGATTTGTTTGACAGGCTTGAGGAATTTTTGCTGGACGGTGAGCAGATTGTGATGAAGTCAGAATTTATTTATGTGAATGTAGAAAGCATGGAGCCTTATTTTGTGTGCTATCCAAATTATACGGGGGATGTGAGAATCTCTTTTATGGAGTTTGTCGATGAATTATTGGCGCATATTGACCATACGGATGAGCAGGCAGTGATGCTTGGGTACCAGGTGTACCGGTATACCAGAAATCAGAATTATGTGCTCAATGAAATACGCAGGTTTATGGAATGTGCGGCGGGTGATGATACTTCGGGCAGAGAAGATTGCCATAAGACGCAATACCATAAGGAAAGAGAACGGGAATTCCATTTTACCGCGGAAGAGAATGCCGCAATATTGGATAATAGGATATTGGAAAACGGATTGTTAAAAGAGGACTGTAATCATTTTACTGCAAACAGTTATAATGTGTGTGAAGAGGAAGAGGACCGGGACATACAATGTAAAAAGGGAAGTATAAAGGAACTTGTAGGAGGTATTTTTTGTGTGTTTGTGGCGCTTTGCGCGGGGGCTGTTATTGTTGGTGCGCGGGTATTGAAATATTATAAATTAAGCGGTGATAATGAGCTTTATATGTATGGGGCCGTGGCAATGGCGCTTGTGGCAGCGGTATTGTTTTTTGCATGCTATGTGAAGACGGTGAGACAGGGCAGGGAAATTGAGGCGCTGAATGAGGATTGTGAGGAAGACGAAGACAACGCATATGGAGAGGTAATAAGAAGAGATATTGATAATGGTTTAACATTAAAAGGGAATAACAGGAATGTACCTTGTGCAGCAGATTATGAAGAGGACATTTCTCTGCCATATTCGAGTGAGACGGTCTGTCTTGGAAACAGTGCAGTAGAGGAACGTGTTCTTCGCGGCAGGGTGAATGGGCGAAAGGTCAATGTGCCGCTTGACTGCCTGCCTTTGACGGTAGGGAAACTTGGCGGGGTTTCGGATTTCATTATTAATGATAATGCGGTCAGTAAAATGCATGCGCGGTTTGAGGAGCATGATGGAAAAGTGTGCGTCTGTGATTTAAATTCCACAAACGGGACAGTGCGTAATGGGGAAATGATTGCCATTCATACTCCGGTTCCGCTTGCACCGGGGGATACGCTGCGGTTTGGGAGGAGCTGCTTTACGTATTATTAGGGATGGGTTTTTTGTGACAGGTAATGTAAGGTAATGCACGCAAAAGAACAAGCTTGTATTTACAGCAAAAAAATGATACGATGAAAACGAAAAATCACCTGAATACAGGGAATACATATGACGGTATATACAATTTTATGTATCGGCTGTTATTGGGGAAGGAGCGTAATACAAGATGAAAAATTTTACGGTTGAGTTACCAAAAATACCTGACAGGGAATATAATATTAAGGATTTTGGCGCGGTAAACGGCGGGACGGAGTCGAATACGGGGGCGATTAACGCGGCAGTCGCAAAAGCAAATGCGGATGGCGGCGGAAGGGTGGTTGTTCCGGCGGGTATTTGGCTGACGGGACCGGTAGATTTGAAGTCCAATATTGATTTGCATTTGGAGAACGGCGCGGTTTTGCTGTTTGATAAAAAAGAGGAGGAATACCCTCTTTACATCTCGGATTTTGAGGGGATGGAGTGCATCCGTGCAAAGTCTCCAATTACGGCGGAAAATGCGACGAATATTGCAATTACGGGAACGGGAACAATTGATGGAAACGGGCAGCTTTGGCGTCCGATTAAGCAGTTTAAAATGACGCAGCGACAGTGGGAGGAGCTGCTTAAAAAGTCTTCTTATACTGTGACTGAAAAGGATGGTCAGATTTGGCTGCCATCAAAGACAAGCTTTGACGGATGGAATAAGAGTAAACAAAAATCAGCGGAAATGGAAAATCTTGATACGGCGCAAAGATACTGGGATTTCTTCCGTCCTGTAATGGTGCGCCTGTATCAGTGCGACCATATTCTGATAGAAAATGTTACGCTGCAAAATTCGCCCGCGTGGAATCTGCATCCTTGTTTTTGTGAACATGTGACAATTAAGAATGCGAATATCAGAAACCCTTATTATGCACAGAATGGGGACGGGCTTGATTTGGAGTCCTGCCGGTATGCGGAGATTACGGGGACAACATTTGATGTGGGTGATGACGCGATTTGCATGAAATCGGGAAAAGGTGAAAAAGCAAGGGAAATTAAAGTTCCGACGCAGGATGTGCGGATTAGTGACTGTACGGTTTACCATGGTCATGGCGGTTTTGTGGTTGGAAGCGAGATGTCGCGCGGTGTGCGGAATGTAGAGGTTAAAAACTGTACATTTATTGGGACAGATGTGGGTATCCGTTTTAAGTCAGCAGTTGGCAGAGGCGGTGTGGTTGAGGATATTACGCTTGATGGCATACAGATGATGAATATTGAGAAGGAAGCGATTATTTTTACAATGGGGTATGTGCTTGATTACCGTGAGTCAGAGGAAAAATCGAAAGTGATAAAAGCAGAGGATATACCGTATTTTAGGAATATTACCTTGAAGAACATTACCTGCAGCGGTGCGGAATACGGCTTAAAGGCGGAGGGGATTGACCTTAGCGCATTTGAGATTGTCGGGGAACATGGCGGGCAGCCGGTAATTGATAATATTGTGATTGAAAATTCATCAATTGTGGCGGATGTTGAGAAAAAAATTGTGAATTGCGGAAGAATACAGACCGGGAAAATATAAACTGTTTTTTATTAACCAGGAGGAATAAAGACATTTTTACATGAAAAGAGGCTGCTGCCTCTTTTTCATTTGCTTTTCGTTCCCGAAAAATAGTCGTTTCGTTCCATATGTCTGAAAAATGAGGAAAAATTTCCGATATAATAGACAAATGCTAAAGGAGGGGGTGACGAACTTTGGATGCATTTGTCGGAAATGACGACAGTATGACAGAGCAAACCGGCAACACGACAGAAAGGAGGGGATTGTTTATCAGAAAAAAGAAGCTTATGCTCAATCAGGCTGATATCCTGTATATTGAGAGCAGGGCGAAGAAAGTGGAAATACATATTGTGAATGCGGCGGAGAGTATCGAGATATACGCGACGATGGAGAGGCTCGAAGAACGGCTTGGCGAGAATTTTTACCGGTGCCATCGGGCGTATCTTGTAAATATGGCGTATATTGCGGAGTATGGAAGTGACAGCATAACGCTTATGAACGGAGACAGGGTTCATATGGCGAAGAAAAAGTATCGGATGTTTGCACAGGCATATCAGAATTATTTGCGAAACGGTGGTGTGCCTGGTGTGTAAAACGGTTTGAAATGCCCGGACTTATTGTAAGGGGGCAGGGGCGGCTCTGACTGACAGAGGGGTCGCCAATCGGGATATATGAAAATGGAGGATTAATAATGGGTATGAATATTAATACAAACATGATGACGGCGTATTTTCCGAAAATGGGATATAGAATGGGGATAACACAGCAGAAATTAGGTGAAACAAAGAATACAGATGCGCAACAGGTTTCCAATACAGCACAGAAAACGCAGAGCACAGGCGGCGGGTTTGTGCTTCATATTTCCAATGAGCAGGACGGAGAGGCAATCGGAGCAATGTGCGGAGCGGACCATTCGGTGACGGTTTATAAGCCGAAGGATTTTGATGCGGAGAATCCTGTGTATAAAGTGAAAATTTGGGACAAGGACGGAAATGCGACGGAGCGCATGGTGGATGTGTCAAAGGTTAATCCGCGAAACAGCGATTATATTGATATGTTTGCATATACCAGTCATTTGACGGATACCAAGGAGTGCCCGAGCGCACAGTCTTCATTTACAAGCTCGGCAATGAATCAGCACGGAATGGATGAGAGGAGCTATGAGGATTTATTTGCGAAAAACGACTGGGTAAATCAGTTGGCGGACGCAATGCATACGCAATATGAAGCAGGTAATTTTGAAGGATATTGGCATTACAGACCGTTTTGGGATTTTCTGACTAAACAAGGCTGACGGGGTAATGTGTATGAACATTCAATTTAATCATTTTGAGGGCATTTACGGGAATAGAGTGCCTAAAGGTCAAGGGCAGCGAGAATAACGGCTCATGGCTTATGGTCAGCGACAGGCAGCAGTTAAAAAAGCTACAGGAGTTGGCGGATTTATATCAGAAAACATATCCGAATTTGGTGAAAACAAGCGGTGTAGCTATGGGGTTTGCGCAGGCGGAGGCAGCAGGAAATGCAGTGCGCACGCCGAATGGAATTCTGATGATTGCATGTAACGGGATGGAGTATATGGATGATACTGATACGTCAAGGGATTGGGCGATTTTATATTCGATTGACGATGCACAGATGTATATGGAAATTATGGATGCGATGGCGCAAGGGTACATCACAGGAAAGAATATTGAGGATTTTTCCAAGTGGGAAGAATACTTCGAGGATAAAGAATTGGAGTTTGATAAAGTTTTGTCAGACGAAGAGCTGGAGACGTTTGGCAAAGTTTTGTCAGATAATCATTGGCAGCGCTCACGCGGGAATATTCGGTTGCGGAGGTTTCACAACTATTAAGGCAAATTCCGCGTTTCAATGGGGATTATTAATCTATTGTATCCTGTCCTATCTTTTCATTCTTGTCACTGTGGCGGATATTTTTCGGAAACGTCCACGGTGGTACGGGGCATGGCTGGTGGCGGCTATTGCGTTTGTCTGTTTGCAGATACAGATTGTGCCGAACAACGTTCATCTGGGCGGGGGCGTGTATGGGTTTGTCCTGTCTGCCCTTAAGGTTTACAGTACAGGCGCCCGGAATTTGGTTGTCGGCTTTCCTGCGGGTGCACTTGTTTATTGGTGTATGCGCAAAAAGCTGTTGGCGAAAAAATCAAAGGATTCTTTAATGACAAATATGGACTAAATAAATCCGCAGCTGCGGTTTGAGTTAAGAACGTAAGCAAACCAAAGCGCATCGGGGAAACTCCTTGCGCTTTGGCTGTGTATTAGGCTGCAAAAATCCATTACCGAAGGTGATTTGTACTGAATATTTACAAATATTAATGTTTATAAGAAATGGGGACGTCCCAGTTATCGCCCGGTAAAAATTCATAAGCATCCAAAATACTTCCGTCCAGTGCATTAATCACACAATGATAGCTTGCCATATCGCTTAATTCCTTGACATTCGGGGAGTTTGTGTTGTCAAACTGGATAAAATATGCAATTTCACCTCTGTTATTATATTCGGTCCAGTCTGTTATATCGCATAAATCCCAGCCGTCTCCGTCCACATGCAGCTCCAGTTTTGCGCCTCTGTCGCCAATATCGGTTTCCATCGCTTTCTTTGCAATCTCGACTGCCTGTTCGCCGCTGATGCCGTTTTCCAAGCGCACCTTCTCCTCAAGACGGGATTTTTCCGCCCTGTCCTCTGCGTCATAATCTTCCTGCGTTTTATGGTTTGAGGTAATAAGCGCATATTCCATTTTATGCTCGAAATCAATAATCTCCAAAAGCTCTTCGTCCGTCATTTCCTCATTTGGCAGATGAAAGAAACCTGTCGCATTGACGTAGCAGAGTGTTCCTTGTATCACGGCATTTTCGTCAGCCACCTGCGTAATGGTTTTTTCGGGGAATTTTCCGTTCTCGTATTCCTTCCAAAGCACTTTGCTCCGCTCCATTTCCCTGTCAGAATATGCCCTTGAAAAGCCGTCGGCGGCAACATGCTGGCTTTGAATAACTCCGTTTAGTTCTTCTATTTCTTCCTGCGGATAGTTTTCCATTCGGTCTTTTACAATACTGCTTACCACTGCCTGCACGGGAACGCTGATAATACCTGCCGCCAATACAAACGCCGCTGCAGCTCCCGCCGTTTTTTTCCAATTCCACGTTTTCTTTTTCCCATTTTCCATCTGCTTTTGAATATTCACAATAATCTCCTCCTGCATCTCCCCTGAGATATGAATTTGTGCCATCGTTTCCTTTACATCAAATCCGTTCATCTGTCATATGCCTCCTTCCATGATAGCCGCATTTGTTTCCTGCCACGCAGCATCTGCATTTTTACGGCGCTTTCCGTCGTGCCCATGATAGCCGCGATTTCTTTTATATGATACCCCTCAACATAATGCAGATAAAGAACCGTTTTCTGCTTGACAGGCAATTCGAGAAGTTCCTTTAAAGTTTCTTTTTGCTCGGGCGCCACAAGCGTGTTTTCCAGCTCATCAATGGAAACTTTCGGGTGCCTGATTTGAAACCGGATCATGTCGCGGCAGATGTTGGTCGCCACGCGGATTAACCAGGCTTTTTCGTGCTCCTCATCACGAAAAACAGGTCGTTTTTCCAAATACCGGATAAAGGTATCCTGAATGGCGTCCTGAACGTCATGCTCATTGCACAATATCACAATGCAGATTTTGTAGAGCATATCGCTGTATTTTTCAACCGCGTTTCTTATGTCCTTCTCGATGTCCATGTGTTTCACCTCCTTTGACTGAAACACGCATAAAAGAGAGAAAAAGTAACAGGATTCTTTATATTTCATTCTCTTTTGATTGAAGACAAAATAAATTATTGCTATAATTGTGTTAAAATATTTTACCAAAAGACTGTAAAAAGTAATGGATTTTCACAGAAAAGAGAATGATAGATATTAATGCAATTTTATCACAGGCGGATAATACCGTAAACTTACCGGGTAGCAGTATTTAAAGCGGAAATGAATGAATAGAAAACCTGATATGAAAATAGACGAATGGGGGAAGAGAATAGTATGAATATCCTTATTATAGATGCGCAGGGCGGCGGAATTGGAAAGCAGCTCGTATCGGCAATGAAAAAAAATATGCCTAAAATATCGGTTACGGCGGTAGGGACAAATTCCGCGGCAACCGCGGCAATGTTAAAAGCAGGAGCGGACAATGCCGCGACGGGAGAAAATGCCGTCGTCGTAAACAGCAGAAAAGCGGATGTCATTATCGGACCAATCGGTATTGTGATTGCAGATGCCCTGCTTGGTGAAATTACGCCGCTTATGGCAAAGGCTGTGGCGCAGAGTCCCGCAAAACGGATATTGATACCGATTAACCACTGCGATAACATCGTCGTCGGAGTGGATGACTTGAATATCAGCAAATTACTGCAGGATGTCATAAGCGTGCTGCAAAAAATTTGTGGGGAAAACTGTTAAAACTTATGAATTGGAAACTGTAAATAGAAAATTATAAATAGAGGTTATTGATTTTTAACGCGATATAGGCTACAATATCTAGGACTGCAGGAAGCAGTCAGGAGTAATGCAGAAGCATTATTATTATGAGTTGAAACAGATTATATGACAAAACATGAAATAAAACATATTTTGAAAAGATGCTTGGAAGGCACACAAATTCTCTGAAGGGAAGCTGTGTGTTTTTATTATGCATATACAGGTACGGGGTATTTTCCGCCTGATTGAACGAAGCTTATAAAATGGAGTGAAACATGACATGGAGGAATTTTTCAAACGGAACCCAAAAGTTGCAGTTGCCTTTTCCGGCGGCGTGGATTCTGCATATCTTTTATATGCGGCACAAAAATATGCGAAGGATGTATGCGCATACTATGTAAAAACCCAATTCCAGCCAAAATTTGAATTAGAGGATGCGGTACGGCTTTCAAAGCAGCTTGGCGCAAAATTAAACATTCTTTCGCTGAATATTCTTACTGTTCCAAATGTGTGTGAAAATCCGCCTGAGCGCTGTTATTACTGTAAAAAAGCGATTTTTGGTGCCATTATGGAAGCGGCGGCAGCAGATGGATATACGGTTTTGATTGATGGGACAAATGCTTCCGATGATGTAAAAGACCGTCCGGGGATGCGTGCGTTAAAGGAGCTGTCCGTACTTTCGCCGTTGCGTGAGTGCGGGCTGACAAAAACGCAGATTCGTGCGCTTTCCAAAGAGGCAAATTTATTTACATGGGACAAACCTGCGTATGCCTGTCTTGCGACAAGAATTCCGACAGGTGAAACAATTACGGAGAAAAAGCTGTGCGATACGGAAAAAGCAGAGGAGTATCTGTTTTCGCTTGGCTTTACGGATTTTCGCGTCCGCTCGCAGGACGGCCATGCGAGACTGCAGATTCCTGAAAAACAATTGGAGCGTTTGTTAAAGTATCGAAAAGATATTTTGGTAAAACTTAAAGAATATTATAAAACCGTATCGCTGGATTTGGAGGTGAGAAGTTGAAAAATCAAAGATTTTTCAACTGGCAAATTTGTGCATAATAGATTCATACAACAAAAAGCGTATGCTTTTTGTTGTCGAGAATTCGCAGGCAGAGAAAGGAGTAGGAGTGTTAAATGAATAACGACATCAGGAGACTTTTGGAGGATGTGAGCAATGGCAGTGTTTCCGTTGATGATGCGCTTTTAAAGTTGAAGACAAAGCCGTTTGAAGATATTGGTTTTGCTAAGGTGGATATGCACCGCAAACTGCGTCAGGGGACGGCGGAGGTGATTTACGGTGCGGGTAAAACACCGGAGCAAATTATTGGAATTGTGGAAACGATGGCTAGAAACGGGCAGAATACAATTCTCATTACACGGCTTTCCGAAGAGGCGGCTGCACTTGTGGGAAAGACGCATTCCATGAATTATTATAAAGATGCACGATGCGGAGTTATAGGGCAGATTCCGGCGCCTGACGGAATGGGGAAAATCGTTGTCGCAACGGGCGGTACAAGTGATATCCCGGTTGCCGAGGAAGCTGCGTTGACGGCAATGGTACTTGGGAATGAGGTTGTCCGTTTGTACGATGTCGGTGTTGCCGGATTGCACAGGACGCTTGCGCACCTTGAGGATATTATGAGTGCGAGCGTTATTATCGCGATTGCCGGGATGGAGGGGGCGCTTGCGAGCGTCATTGGCGGTCTTGCGGATTGTCCGGTCATTGCCGTGCCGACCAGTGTCGGATATGGTGCTTCCTTTAACGGGCTGTCTGCGCTGTTGTCTATGCTGAATTCCTGTGCAAGCGGTGTTTCGGTGGTGAATATTGATAACGGCTTTGGCGCAGGGTATCTTGCAAATATGATAAATCACATGAATGGAAAGAAATAGGAGGATGAACAATTGAAAACACTTTATCTTGACTGTTCAATGGGTGCGGCGGGGGATATGCTGACTGCCGCATTGCTTGAACTGATTCCCGATGCGGAACAATTTATAGAGGAACTGAACGCTCTTGGGATTCCGAATGTATGTATTGAAAAGGAAACATCTGTGAAATGCGGAATAACAGGAACACACGTTTGCGTAAAAATTCATGGTGAGGAAGAAGAAAGCCATGATGTGCATGAACACCACGAGCATGACCATTATGACCATCATCATGAGCATGAGCACGACCATGAACATCGTGAGTACGACTATGACCATCATGAGCATGAGCACAACCATGAACACGACCATCATGAGCATAACCACAGTCACAGCCACCACCATAGCGGGTTACATGACATTGAGCATATTGTCAGGGAGCACTTAAATTTACCGCAGAAAGTTCAAGATGACGTAATGGCTGTCTATACACTCATTGCCGAGGCGGAAAGCAAAGCGCACGGCAGACCTGTGACCGAAATACATTTTCACGAAGTTGGAACAATGGACGCAATTGCTGACATTGTTGCGGTATGTCTGCTGATGGACAGGATTTCACCGGATAAAGTCGTGGTATCTCCGATTCACGTAGGAAGCGGTCAGGTTCGCTGCGCACATGGCATTTTGCCCGTTCCCGCCCCCGCGACGGCGCATATTCTGCAAAACGTGCCCATTTATGGAGGAAGTATCAAAGGAGAGCTCTGTACTCCTACAGGTGCGGCGCTGCTAAAATATTTTGCCGACAGCTTCGGCGAAATGCCAATGATGCAGACAACCGCAATCGGCTATGGAATGGGCAAAAAAGATTTTGAGGCGGCAAACTGCGTCCGTGCAATGCTGGGCGAGACCGCTTCCACACAGGAAGAAGTCTGTGAACTAAGCTGCAATGTCGACGATATGACCGCTGAGGCAGTCGGATTTGCGATAGAACAGCTCTTTAACGACGGCGCACTTGATGTATATACCGTTCCGATTGGCATGAAAAAGTCCCGTCCGGGTATTTTGATTCATGTAATGTGCAAAGAAGCGGACAAGGAATCCATTCTTGCGTCTGTTTTCAAGCATACGACAACAATTGGCATTCGGGAAAGCAAGCTTCACCGTTATGTGCTTGACCGCAGCATTCAGACATTGGATACGCCTTACGGTTCTGTCAGATGCAAGATATCTTCCGGCTACGGCGTGGAGCGCAGAAAGTATGAATATGACGACCTTGCACGCATTGCAAAGGAGAAAAACATCAGTATTGCAGAAGCAGAAGCCCTGATAAAGGAACAATAATCGCACAGTTTTAAAACAAACGAAAGGACATCATTTTGTGAACATTAGAAAAATAATAGTTTTGTTTTTAGCAATGAATGTGCTTTTGATGACTGCCTGTGGAAACAATTCATCAAAAGCGTCTAAAGAAAATAATTTTATCACAGACTCCAAAGATAGTGTGGTAATCGCCATCGGCTCAGAGCCGGAAACCCTTGACCCTACGCAAGGCTGGGGACATGGCAATTCGCCGATTGTCCAGAGTACGCTTGTGAAATACACTGCTGACTTGACATTCGAAAACGACCTTGCAACAGATTACAAGCTTTCTCCCGACGGCTTGACTTGGACATTTACCATTCGTGATGACGCATTTTTCACAGACGGCGAAAAGGTAAAAGCATCTGACATTGCGTTTACTTTGGAAACAGCAAAAACAGCGCAAGGCTCTGTTGACCTTACTTATATGGAAAGCGCAGTTGCCGAAGATGACACAACAGTTGTTGTTACGCTGTCCAAACCGACATCTATTTTTTTGAATACGCTTGCATCAATTGGAATTGTTCCCAAACATGTGTACGATAAAAATTACGGTGTCAACCCTATCGGCTCCGGTCCCTATCGGTTTGTGGAATGGAAACCGCAGGAACAGATTTTGTTTACTGCAAATGAGAACTATTACGGCGATATTCCCGCAATCAAAAACGTTACGGTTGTTTTCATGTCCGAGGACGCTGCGCTGGCAGCCGTCCAAGCGGGGGAAGTTGATGTTGCGTACTCTACCGCGACACTTGGCACGACAGGAGTAGACGGTTATCATGTCGAGGCAATTGCATCTGCGGACAACCGCGGTTTTACACTCCCCGTTTTACCAAATGAGGGAAAGACCACACAGAGCGGTGCGCCGATAGGCAATGACGTGACCTGTAATCTTGAAATCCGTCAGGCGATTGCTTATGGCATTCATCGGCAGCAGATTGCGGATGTCGTATTGAACGGCTTTGGAAGACCTGCCTATTCTGAAAATGACAGTATGCCTTGGAACAATCCGGAGGTTGTGATAGAAACAGACGTTGAATATGCCCAAAAACTGCTTGCCGACGCCGGATGGACCGATACAGATGGTGACGGCATTGTGGAGAAAAACGGTTTGAAGGCGGAATTTTCCTGTATTTATCCTTCCGGTGATTCGGTGCGTCAGGCGATTGCTGCCGCCGTTGCGGAACAGGTAAAAGCGCTTGGAATTCAAATCAACGTGGAGGGTACAAGCTGGGACGAGATTATGCAGCGCATGTTTTCCGATGCGGTTATGATGGGATGGGGCTCTGCAATTCCCAACGAAACGTATTATTTGTATCGTTCTGACGGTGCTTTGTTAGATGATTTTTACAATCCGGAAGGCTATATGAGTGATGTGACGGACGGCTATTTAGACGCCGCAATGGAGGCGTTGACCGTCGAGGAGGCAAATGAAAACTGGAAAAAGGTACAGTGGGATGGTACGACTGGGACGGCTATGCGGGGAGAATGCCCTTGGGTTTGGGTGGTCAATCTGGACCATGTTACTTATGTGCGTGACGGACTTTCCATCGGTAATCAGCCGATTCACGGTCACGGTCATGGACTGCCCTTGATTCAGAATTTGCAGGAGTGGAGTTGGGAAAGCGGTGGACTTTTATGAACGAAGCTTTGAAACGGATTGTCCGTGTTTTCTTTACATATAGTGTTCGGACGATTTCGCTGCTGCTTGCTGTGAGCGCAATTTCCTTTGTGTTGGTGAATGCGTCGCCGATAAATCCGGTGCAGCAGTATATCATCGGGTTTGGGACAGCCGTTTCCCCGCAGCAGCGGGCGGAGATTGAGGATTATTGGGGCGTGAATGAACCGCCGATAGAACGCTATTTTAGCTGGCTGTCCGAAGTGCTGCATGGCAATTTGGGCGAGTCGGCTCTTTACCGCAGACCTGTTGCGGCAGTCATTGGTGAACGCTTTTGGAATTCGCTGGCTTTGATGCTTTGCGCGTGGTTATTGTCCGGTGTGATTGGCTTTGGGCTTGGCTGTGTTATGGGAATGTATCAGGACAGGTGGGCGGATAAGATAATAAAAAAATGTTGTTACATTCTTAGCTCTGTTCCTACTTTTTGGTTAGGGCTTGTGTTTCTTTTGGTATTTTCCGTATGGCTGAAATGGTTTCCGATTGGCTTTTCCGCTCCGATTGGTGTACGCGGCGAAGATGTCACATTCGGGCAAAGACTTTATCATCTTATTTTGCCTGCTTTTACGCTTAGTTTGGCATCTTTTTCTAATATCGCATTGCATACCCGCCAAAAGCTGATAGATGTTTTTAACAGTGAATACGTATTATTTGCACGTGCAAGGGGTGAGGGAAAATGGACAATTCTTTGCCGTCATGGACTGCGCAATATTCTTTTTCCAGCGCTGACCTTGCAATTCGCGTCGTTTGCGGAGCTGTTTGGCGGTTCCGTCATGGCAGAAAATGTGTTTAGCTATCCCGGACTTGGCAGTGCGGTATCGGCTGCAGGATTGAATGGCGATGTCCCGCTGCTTCTTGGCATAACGTTATTTTCCGCCCTGTTTGTCAGTGCTGGAAATATGATTGCAAATTTGCTTTATGGCGTGATTAATCCACAGGTACGGGCGTTTGCAGAAGCTGGCAGGAATGGGGGATTCGTATGAAAGGACAACATCGTTTCATAAACCGCCGTACGAAGGTTGTGATTTGGACTGTTATTTTGGCGATAGTTTTAATTTTCGTATATATGTTCGGTATTCTTATTCCTGATGAAGCAGTCGCCGGCAGTTTTTTGAATGCAAAACTGCCGCCTTCGTGGGAGCATTTTTTTGGTACAGATGCACTGGGACGGGATTTATTTATGCGCACGCTCAAAGGGTTGTCCGTCAGCATGACAGTGGGCATTGCCGCTTCTCTGATTGGCGCCGTGATTGCGGTGTTTGTGGGGATTGTGGCAGCTACGGGCTCCCAATATGCAGATGCTTTTGTGAATTGGATTATTGACCTTGTGATGAGCGTGCCGCATACCATTTTAATTATACTGATATCGTTTGCATTCGGACGTGGATTAAAAGGTTTGCTAATCGGAATTGCCGCTACGCATTGGTGCAGCCTTGCCCGCTTAATCCGCGGTGAGGTTTTGCAGCTTCGCGCTGAGCAGTATGTGGCGGTATCCCGCAAGCTTGGGAAATCCGGCGGGTGGGTATTAATGCATCATTTGCTGCCCCATTTGGTACCGCAGTTTTTTGTGGGTTTAATCCTGATGTTTCCTCATGCGATTTTGCATGAAGCATCGATTTCTTTTTTAGGATTCGGACTTCCGCCGGAACAGCCTGCGATTGGTATCATTCTTTCGGAAAGTATGCGGTATTTGTCGACAGGGATGTGGTGGTCGGCAGTACTGCCCGGACTTGTTCTTGTGATGATTGTGCTGCTTGTGGATCGGATGGGGGAATATTTGAGAGCGATTATTGATCCATACAGTGCGCAGCAATAAAAATAGTGTGTGCATACATATGCATACGCTGCACACACGCATTAAGGAAATGCAATTTCTTATAATGAGGGGGAGCTATGGAGCAAAAAAACGGAACATTACTTGAAATTCATGATTTATCAGTTTCTTTTCGGATGTATGATTATGACGAATTTCGTCATAACGATATCCGGCGCAGATTAAAGCAGACAGATTTGCAGGTTATTTCGGACCTTCATCTCATCGTAAATCCTGGAGAAATTGTTGCTGTTGCAGGTTCTTCCGGTTCCGGTAAAAGCTTATTGGCTTCTGCCATTTTGGGAATCCTTCCTGATAATGCCACAGTACGCGGACACTTACATTATAAAGGAGAGGAGATGACAGCTGCGCGGCAGAGGCAGCTTCGGGGTACGGAAATTGCGCTTGTGCCGCAGTCGGTTGCCTTTTTGGATCCGTTAATGAAAGTAGGTGCGCAGGTGGACGGGCATCGCAGACCGCGGCAGACCGAAAGGCGAAAAAGCCTCTTTCAGCGATTCGGTTTGCCGGATAAAACACCGCAGCTTTATCCTTTTCAACTTTCCGGAGGTATGGCAAGACGTG
Organism: Lachnospiraceae bacterium UBA7110; assembly: GCA_002492295.1. Lineage (GTDB taxonomy): Bacteria > Bacillota > Clostridia > Lachnospirales > Lachnospiraceae > COE1. The sequence continues at coordinate 6,545 of DKYC01000028.1, read as the reverse complement.
TTTTGGTATCTACTGCATTAATCTCAGAAGCGCAGCTTATCATTGCGGATGAGCCGACGCCCGGAATGAGTCTTAATCAGGCATTGGAGGCATTGCGGCTGTTTCGTGAAATGGCGGATGAGGGAAAAGCGGTTATTTTAATAACACATGATATTGATTTGGCAATAGAATTTGCGGACCGGGTTGCGGTGTTCTATGCGGGTACTACTGTGGAAACGGCTTTCGCGTCTGACTTTAAAAGCGGTCCTGATGCATTGCGGCATCCATATTCAAAAGCGCTATGGAACGCTCTGCCGCAAAATGGTTTTTTGCCAATTGAGGGTTTTCAGCCGTATGCAGGAAACCTTCCAGGAGGATGTCTCTTTGCGCCGCGTTGCCCATACAAAACGCCGCAGTGCATTGCGGAGATTCCTCCGATACGCGAAGTGCGGGGCGGTGAAGTGAGGTGTCAGCATGAGATGAATTTCTAGCCACTCATGCTAAAGGGCATTTCGCGGAGAAGTTCTAAATCTCATGCAGAAAAACGCCAAAGACAGGCGTTTTTCACGGATGCTGGAAGAAGTGGAGGATTATGATGTCTCTTGAGGCGAAGAATATTTATTTCCGTTACAATAAGAAACAATCATGGATTTTAGAAAACTGTACGCTAAGTGTGGAAAAGGGAGAATGCCTTGCCGTGTTTGCGCCGAGCGGCTATGGCAAGACAACGCTTGCAATGCTTTTATCAGGTTATCTGAAACCGGTGGAAGGACAGATTCTTCTTGAAAATAAACCTCTGCCGAAAAAGGGCGTCTGTCCTGTCCAACTGATTTGCCAGCATCCGGAAAAAGCAGTTAATCCGCGTTGGCGGATGAAACAGGTATTAGAAGAAAGCGGGACATTACATAAAGATGTGCTCGGCGCATTTGGCATTGAACGGGCATGGCTTGACCGCTTTCCGCGGGAATTGTCAGGCGGGGAACTGCAAAGATTTTGTGTGGCACGGGCGTTAATGAGTGGTGCCGATTATCTGATTTGCGATGAAATCAGTACCATGCTCGACGTGATTACGCAGGCGCAGATTTGGAAGGTGGTTTTAGCGGAAGCTGCAAAACGCAATATGGGAATTGTTGCAATTACGCACAATAAGAATCTTGCGCAGCGGATTGCGACGAGGATTATTGACTTATCACATTCCGTATAGGAAGGCATTTAGTAAATAAAAATACGCAGGCGCGTTATGAAAGGAGCAGGTTAAGTTTATGGAGCAGTCCACATTTGAAAAGATTTATGAGGTGGTAAAGCAAATTCCATACGGTCAGGTGGCAACTTACGGACAGATAGCGGCGCTTGCAGGGAATAAACGGTGGGCGCGTGTAGTTGGGTATGCACTGCATGTTAATCCCGATCCGGATAATATTCCCTGTTACCGCGTGGTAAATAAAGAGGGCAGGGTTTCGGACGCGTTTGCGTTTGGAGGAGGAAACAGACAGGTGGAACTTCTCAAAGCGGAAGGTGTGGAATTGATTGACGGATACGTGGATATGCAAAAGTATCAGTGGGAGAGACCTGTTTATTGACGAAAAAACCTCTGCACCAAAGGAAAACCTGCAAGTATATCCATTCCTGATGCGGCATTTCGGATTATAATGGTTGTGGAAACGAAAATTATATGTTATTCTATCTATTATAAACGGATAATTTATTCTCATTTGCTATTATGGGGATGCAGGCTGAACAAGAATGGAAGATGACAATGAATTATATTATATTAGATTTGGAATGGAATCAGGCGGATGACTTAAAGACAAAGCTCGAAAGCGGGCTTATGTTTGAAATTATAGAAATTGGAGCGATAAAATTAAATAGTGAGATGATAGAAATTGACAGCTTTCATGAGCTGATAAAGCCTCAGGTATTTGATCACATGAATCAGGTAACGGGGCAGTTAATCCATATCAGCATGAAAGAGCTACAGGATTGCCGAAGCTTTAACGAAGCTGCCGCGGATTTTCTGCGCTGGTGCGGCGATGATTTTATTTTTTGCACATGGGGAAGCCTTGACTTGACAGAGCTTCAAAGAAACATGGATTTTTACAACATGCCGGGTCTGTCAAAGAAACCGATGAAGTATTATGACGTGCAAAAGCTTTTCAGTATTGCGTATGAGGATAAAAAGAAACGGCGCACGCTTCAGTATGCCGTTGAATTTTTGCATATTGCGGAGGAAGTTCCTTTTCACCGTGCAGATGCGGATGCAGTTTATACGGCGGAGGTTTTTAAAAGGATAGCGGCTGCCGGAAGTGTGTTAAAATATTATTCTTTTGATACGTATCATCTGCCGCAGAATAAGGCAGAGGAAATTAATGTGGTATTTGATGATTATGCAAAATATATTTCGCGCGAATTTATCAATAAACTTTCGGCAATGGGTGATAAGGACGTTGTTTCCACAAGATGTTTTCTTTGCGGAACAAAAACCAGGAAGAAAGTACCATGGTTTTCCAATAACGGAAAAAGCTATTATTCCGTGATGGTTTGTCCCAAGCATGGCAATATTAAAGGAAAAATACGGATGAAAAAATCCACGCAGGATAAAGTTTTTGTGGTAAAAACAATGAAACAGATAAATGCGGAAACCGTAAATGATATTATTTCAAAGAGAAATCAAATCCGCGAGGATAGAAGAGATAGAAGGCACCGGTCATAATAACTGGATGCCTTCTTTATTACTTTCTTTTTTTATATGCTTTTCGTTTCTTTCGCTGATATTTTTGTTCACGCATTCTGCGCCGGAAGGACTGCAGCCGCTCCAGGCGGCTTTCCTGTCTGCGTTTTCTTCTTCGCCTGTTGCTTTGTCCCCTTGATGAAAAATTATAGCTTTTCAGTATGGAAATAATGAATAAAATAAAGATTGCAAGCGCCGCCAGGGCGAGTATCCCGATGATGACATTTTGAATGTTGATAAAAATAACCTTGTTTATATCATCGGAAACGCTGGTTTCATCCTGCGGGTCATTTTTATTTGCTTTCGTAATTTCCGCAATTTCCGGAATGGAGTCGCCGCGTGCGAACGTAAAATCGGTTTTGTCGGATTTTGAAAAGATAATTCTGCAGCTCCCCACAGGTGTACCGGAATAGGTATAATTTATGGTTGCGATAACATCCTGCCTGTCCGGAATGGATTGGTTTTCATAATCAAGTGATGAAACCGTGTCCGCAAAATCCGCAGTGTTTGGTAAAATCACGTAACTGTCATCCTCCATTGCCATTAAGGGAGTGGAATCACCAAACAGGTCATTGTCCGTATCAAATAAATCGCCTGTGATAATTTTATAGTTTGTTTCGTTTTCATTAACGGATAATTTTTGGAAATTCTCAAAGCCGTATTGAAACAGTGCAATGGTATCTTCAAACTGATAGGGCGTTTCCTCGCAGAAAATCACACACACAAGCTTCATCCCGTTTTTTTCAGCAGCGGAAACAAGCGTTTGGCGCGACTGTGATACAAAACCTGTTTTACTTCCGAGAAGGTAACTGTATTCGTAAGGCTTTCCTTTATATAACTGGTTTTTTGAGGTCATCCACCGCTCATCCTCATCAGTAGGATTTAACCGAAAATGATACTGCGGAGAAGAGGACATCTTGCAGAGCATTTCATTGTTAAAAAATTCACATCCAATCAGCGCTAAGTCATAAGCGGTCGTATAGTGGTTGTCATCATATAAACCATTGGCATTTACGAAATGGGTATTCTTACAGCCAAGTTCTGCCGCTTTTTTGTTCATGAGTTCGGCAAAAGCGTCAATTGGTTTCTGATTTTCATTTGCCAGGTGAAGCTTTTGGGCAACGTGTTCCCCGACTGCGCTTGCCACTTCGTTTGCGGATTGCACAAGGATGCAGTAGAGAGCCTGCTCCATTGTCAATGTGTCGCCTTCGTCAACACCGCCAAGCTTTGAGCCGTCAATGGGGACATCATGGATGGAATCATAGGAAAAGGTAACGGTTTCATCCATCGTGCAGTTTTGCATGGCAAGCAGGCATGTCAGTATTTTTGTGGTACTGGCAGGATAATTTTTCTCGTGGATATTTTTTGCATATAATATTGTATGTGTGTTCATTTCCATAAGAATCGCGGAACGTGCGCCAATCGCGGGACCCTTTGGCCAGTTTTCGACAGAGTCCGTCTGTATCGGCAGTGTTTTGCGTTCTTCCCGCTCTGCTTCCCGGTCCGGCTCGGCGGCGCGGACTGTGATGGTTGTGCATGTGGCAAGCAGTGCGATTGCGGTTAGGAAAGAAAGGAATTGATAAATTATTTTTGTCGCTTTCATTTTGGGTGTCCTTTATGTCCGTTTAAAGTTTTGCATATTATTAATTAGATTGTACACTATTTCAAAAAAAATGTAACTAAAAAACAAAGTGGTTTATTTCTAAAATTTATATAAAGTTGTATGAAAATTTACACAATATGTTAATGACAAAAAAAGAACCAGGGAGTAAAATAATGTGGACAGGCAATCAGGATTGAAAGAGCTTTGTGGAGAACGATTAATAAAGAGGAGAAATACATGAGACTAAGGAATGTAACAGGTTCAAGGGAAATGATAGCGGACAGCCGTTTTGTGGTACATGAGCCATTTGGGAATAAAGGGAAGTGGAAGGAGATTTTCGGTAATGACCGTCCGCTGCAGATTGAGATAGGCATGGGGAAGGGGCGCTTTATAATGGAACTGGCCGCCGCAAATCCGGATGTGAATTTTATCGGGATTGAGAAATATTCAACAGTACTTTTGCGGGCAATTCAGAAAATGGAGGAAAACGAGCTTTTTAATCTGCGTTTCATCCGCATGGATGCGGAGGATATTTGTGAAGTTTTTGACAAAGGAGAAGTGGCGAAAATTTATTTGAACTTTTCCGACCCGTGGCCAAAAGACAGGCATGCGAAGCGGCGTCTCCCGTCGAGGCAGTTTTTGGCACGGTATGATGCGGTTTTGGAAAAGGACGGGCGTATCGAATTTAAGACGGATAATTTGGATTTGTTTGATTTTGCGTTAGGGGAAATCGAGCCTGCAGGCTGGAAGCTTGCGGCAATGACGCGGGATTTGCACCATGATGAAGAAATGCTGGAAGGAAATATTATGACGGAATATGAGGAAAAATTCTCGTCGCTTGGCAATCCCATTTACAAATATATTATTTACCGGTAGTGTAAATGAATGGAATTTTTTATAACCAACAGTTTCCGTAATTAAAATGGAAACTGTTGGTTTTTTTAAAAACAGTATTTCTTTAATCGTTCTTCAATATCATCCCTGAGTGTTATTTCTTCTAACCGCTTAAAATCCGGAAAAATCAGTCTGTCCCTATTATCCCTTAGAAACCGATACAAAAGCATATAACAGCCCTGGCATTGCAGAAAATTCAGGACGGACAAAAACTGTGCCTTTGTTGCTTCATTCGGGTGGAGGTAGCAGTAAAAATCTTCGTCACTTATAAAGTTGCACAGATAGATATATTCAATGAACAGGGATTTGTCGTAGTCTACTGCTCCAAATGCCTCCCATCTTTTGTATAATTCTTTTTTTGTCATATTGGTTTCCTCCACTTCAGTCTTTTTAGCTTCGAGAACTCGACATTGTTATTATCTCGATTATAGCTTTATACTTGACAATATACAAGGAGATTATTTCTGTGATTGATACAAAAGTTAAGGATATATAGCGTAATATGATAAGATACAATCCGTTTTGGAGGACACTGAAGAAAAAGCATATAAGCCAATACATGCTGACAGAATATTATGAGATTTCAAGTTCTACACTTTCTAAAATGAAGCATAATAAGATATGCAGTTTACATACAATAGACAGACTTTGCGATATTTTGGATTGTTCCATATTTGATATTGTTGAATATTACAAAGAAGAACCTAAGAAGTAAAGAAACATTTGTTATGAGTTCAAATAATAAAAAGGACAGCGGATGCAGGGTTTTACCTTCTTTCGTAGTGTTAAGAGTGTTCATTTTAAGTATTTTTGTGTTAGTATAGGGGGCAATATTGTCATTACAATGAGCAAAGCAATCGACGCTGCCTCCAATGTCTGCTTTGATACAGATGGAGCGGTTTATGATTTCTATTGGTGCGCAGGCTTCCCCTAAGTTGACACAGGCATAGGTTGCCTGGTTGCCTCCTTTTCTCGGATAGCCAAGAAGAAACTGCATGACTGCATAATAGTCGGGACGGATCTGATATTTATGAAGGAATGCCTGTCCGTATGGGTCGGAAAAAGCAGTCCAGCCCTGTCCGATATAGCAGGAACCTATTCCGGGAGAGTGGGCTGCAAGCATCATAAAATGCATTTGTTTCTTCTGCCTTGTTGCGGTTTATCCGTAGAAAATAATCTGCATGAGTATATATGTCAATGCTGTTATGGCGGATATTATATGTTGCATAAATTATATTCTTTGCTGCGTTTTCCAAGCTGTGCAGTCAGTTTTTGATACTGTTCAAATGACAGTGGTTTGACTTTGCCATTGTCGGTGTCCGTTTCCTCCGCAAACAAATC
>DKYC01000156.1:30237-30471 GCA_002492295.1 Lachnospiraceae bacterium UBA7110 | reverse complement strand
CTGCAAAAACTGGAGCATTGACGGTGCGAGCGTCTCCGACACGCAGTTTATCTCATCGAGGAACAGAATACCCTCCTCAATGCCGGATCCTTCCATGACCTCATAAATAGAGGCAATAATCTCACTCATGGTATATTCGGAAATGTCAAACTCCATACCCTTGTAACTTTTGTGCGTGATAAACGGAAGTCCAAGCGCCGACTGCCTGGTGTGGTGCGTCATGGAATAGCTGAC
>DKYC01000156.1:14348-30090 GCA_002492295.1 Lachnospiraceae bacterium UBA7110 | reverse complement strand
CTTTCAGGCCGCTCTCCCGCATCACCTCATAAATAGAGGAGATGATCTCGCTCATCGTGTACTCCGACACATCATACTCTTTTCCCTCAAATTCCCGATGATCGATAAACGGAAGCCCCAGCGCCGACTGCCTCGTGTGGTGCGTCATGGAATAGCTCACCAGCGCAATGCCAAGCTCCTGCGCAATCTGCTCCATAATCGCTGTTTTACCGATGCCGGGCGATCCCAGCAGGAAAATCGGGCGCTGACGCACGACAGGAATGCGGTAGTCGCCGTATTCGTCTTTTTTCAGATACAGTTTTATGGAATTTTTAATATGGTTTTTCGCCTGTTTGATATTCATGGTAACCCTCCATCTACGCTAACATTTTCCTCAAAATCCTCTATTTCCTCCACCGGAAGCACAAGCTTGATTGCCCACGGCGGGGTTGGCGGCTTTTCGAAATCGTCCTCCAGGAACACAAACGCCGTGTCATAATTATAGGGCGGCTTGCTGTCAGGATAAACGCCGTAGCCGTCCGTGAAATAAATCAGTCCCTTTAGGTTCTCGAACTCCCCGTTCTCTACCGCATTGTTTACATACGTAAACACCGGGCGAAAATCCGTAGAGCCAAAGCCCTCAAGCTGTCCCTCCCGCATAAATGCCTCAAATTCCTCATCGTTCGTGATTTTCGTGTCACGGCGCACCTCGGAATCGCACTGGATAATGTGTATATTGACCTTGCGGAAAAAGTTTTCGCTGCTCTTTAAAATACTGTATGTCTTATTCAGAAAGCACTGCACAATCTCCCCGCGGCACGAACCGGAGGTGTCGATTGCAACCACGAACTCCTTGATTTTATTGACGTCCTTATACTCAAGCGGCTCCACAAGCGGCAGATTTCCGTAAAGGGAAAGTCCGTAAGTATAATACACATAGTCAAACTCATCGTCATTGACCTGTATGTCCTCCCCCGACACGCTGAAACGCCGCAGGAAATCGCCGTAGTCATAGGTTTCCTTTGTCGCCTCCTCCAGATTTTGCAGAATGCTCTTATCGTCCGATTTATCCTCCGAAAAGGACTTTAACTCCGCCTTGATACGCTCGCTGAGCTTCTTCCACTGTTCCTGTGTAATCTCAAACGTTTCCGCATTCTCCGTTGCCGCCCAGCTCTCATGGATATCCCGCCGGAACAGATTGGCAAGCTCCAAAAGCTCTGTTGTTCCAGGCCGGTCATTTTTCAGGTTCCTGTATATCCGTTCCGCTGTCAGGGTTCCTGCCTTTTTACGCCATTCATCGAGTACCTCCCTGCGTTCGCGGTCTCCTGCCACGTCAATCCCCGATATGCCAAGCGAAAGGATTGCATTCTCCACTGCCATGTCCGCCGCCACATCCCAAAGCTCCTGCTCCATGCGCCCATATCGGTACGAGTGGCTGAAAATGCAGTGTAAAAGAATATGAAGATGCGTTCGGATAATGCTGTTCGGATTTTTCTTGTACAACCGGATAATCGTGCGCGGATCGTAGTATATGACCGCCTCGCCGGGCGCGTTGATGTCGCAGCGGATAGCGTCTGTTCCCGCCTGCTCTTTAAGCTTTATACCTGACAGCGCCACGTCCAAAAAACGCAGATTTACCAAAATCCGGTCCCGTGACAGTCCCCATATCCGCGATGCAATTTGTGACACTTGTGTCATATTTTCTTCCTTTTCCGTGCTCTTTCCATACGAATCCATCCCGGAGCCTCACCTCACTTTCCCTGCCGCAGTCATAATCCCCCGCTCATGTTGGCGTATCAAACACCTGCGGAATATACTCCGTAAAATTCTCTATCGTTTTCCCCTGCAGATAATTCTCATACATTTCTTCCGCACACAGTTTTACGACCTCTATTTTTCCTAATTGCTTACCGCCTATCGTTCGCAGCATCCCAAGCTCCACAGAGCCAAATGCCTCCATTGCGCTCTCATGCGGGCAGAGAAACATATTCTGCACATACTGGTACCCCTGCTTTTGAATAAAATCGTCATATGCCAAACGGTACAGATACTGCTTCGCAATATCCTGTATTCCCGGCTGTCCGTTAATTTTGTATCCCGCATTCCGTTTTTCAAAATGAATGCAGTAATATTTGGCATCATATATGGCAAAGCAGTATTCATCCGGTTCCCTAACGGGATAGATACAAAGGATATCCGGTTTTAATGTGTCCGCACTGTCGTCAAAAACATCCGGATTATTCCCACGCCATATCGGATTTTCAATGATATTCAACAGTTTTTCATTTCTTTTCGCAGCGTATTCTTCGGATACTCCTGTCGGAAGCTCCGATAAGCGTATATTGCGCATATCGCCAAAATTTTCCGCACAGACGCTTTCCCATACAAGGTTAAAGCTGTTTGTCCCGTAAAGACTGTATTGCAGATTCTCCTGCTGTGCCCTGATATTGGTAATATATGCATACATCGTTTTTAAAACCGTTCTCTTTTTTGTGACAAACTGCGTTTGAAGCTCTCTCTCAATCCGGTACTGAATATAATCCGTATCCCCAAAATCGTCCAGCTGCGCAATTGTCAGCTCCACCTCCGCAATATCAAACAATTCTAGAACATCTGCTTTTCTCAGTTCTTTTGTACAGTGCGTCAATACACACTCATGCAGCCTGCGGATGTAATCCGTTTCATTGTCCACGGTATTTTGCGTCTGCAGTTCAAGATAATACGGACGGTTTTTCTGTATCAGGGCAAATGTCTCATGAATTGTCTTATCCCACAGGATTTCACCATTGCCGTTTGTTTCAATTATTTCCTGCTGGTTTGTGTATATACCATATTGAAAATAATTTTCCAACAAATATAAAGACACCGCAAGACGGTTAAAAATTCTGTCCTCACCGTCGCCATTGTACAGATAAATCAATTGTTCTTTATCGTTATATTTTTTTATCACCTTTAAAACCTGTTTCAACTGCTGCAGCGGTTTTTCAGTGGAAACGATATATTTGGGATAACACTTAAATACGCAGTCCTCTATCACTACAATGCCAACAAAGTCAAATATATATACCGCATCAATACCCGTTTCCAAAATATCGGTCAAAATAATATCCTGATTGGATAAATCTTCGTATTCCGGCTTTGACGCCTTGACGGTTTTTACGACTCCATATTTTTTCAGTATTCCGACCAGACGTTTCGTTTTTTCCAGTGTTGTATCAAGCGCTTCGGAAATCTCATGCAGCCGGTACTGTTTCCGTTCCCGGAAAAATCCTCCCATCATTTGCACTCACTCCATTTACTCCCTGTTTGCCTGCGATAACCCTTCCAATCCGAAAACGCCTTCACATTCTTTTTCAAATGTCTTACAGATTTCCGAAAAAACCATTTTCCCGTTCTTTTTTGCATGTCCCCGAAAGATATTGTGCGGACGCATCTTCATGACATCCTCGAACAGATACATGATTACCTTGCTCTCAAACGCTTTTACAAACCTGTCCTCATCCTCCAGTGCATGTTCAAGCATTGACTTCGCGATAAAAAACGGTCCCAGCAGCTTATCCTCGTTGACTTTGCAATCATCTGACAGTAAAATCTGATTAATCTGCACACGCAAATCATTCCATTTTACATATCTTCTATTATCCCCCATTCCTACAGGAATAGTATACTGGCTTACGTTCTGCGCTTCATCGTCAATCCCGATATATTCAAATTCCCACCTGCGTTTAAATGCCGTGTCAATCGGGTAGACACCCTGGTCAGCGCTGTTCATTGTCGCCCAGATAAACATATTATCAGGGATTTTAATATTCGCATAATCTTCGGGGTCTCCCTGAAGCTGCTCCGCCAAATATGTTCGCATATCCTCAGAAGTCTGAATACTGTACTCGCTGACATTATCGCCGTCTCGATCCAGCAATTGGAAAACTTCCCCAAATACCGCCGCCGCATTTGCCCTGTTAATCTCTTCAATCAGTAACAGATATGGTTTTATATGCCCCTTATCTTTGCTGTTTTTCAAGGCCTGAACAAAGACGCGCATAAACGGTCCCGGCACATATTGATAGCGGATAATGTCATTTCCCTCTTCATCTTTACCGGAAACAGGCTTATAAGTACCCACAAAATGGGCATACGAATAATTCGGATGGAATGTAACCCTCTCATAATGAGAGGAATCCGCGCCAAGCAGCTTATCCTTCTCCTTATTCAGCGCATAGCTTTTACCCGTACCGGGGGCGCCAAAAACGATACGGTTACGCGGAAACGGACTTTGATATCCGGTATGGAAGCAGACCTCATCTTCCAAAACAGCATCCTGTGTCTGCTCCAGATTAATTTGATCGGCAATTCCAAAAAAACGGCAAAAATTTTCATAGGAATACCGGTCAAAAAATTCCTTCCTGTCGCGGGCGTTGCCGATTGGCATATACTTTTCAATATACTCCACTTCCCTTTGGGCTTCCTCGATATCGCTTTCTTCAATAAATAACATATCCTTTCCGGAAACCGATTTTGCCCTGACAGGGCTTGCATAGTTTTTAATGGCATTTAATAATATATCGTCACTACCGCCGCCTATCCTGCGATGGAAAAATTCGTAATATCCGATTTTATGGTCGGGTGACGCAAGGATTTCCTTCACAATCTCGCAGTATATCAGGAATGCATCATCATCCCCCTTAACATACGGATTCGGTGCATAATACGTTTTCACCCAAAAATTTATATAACGCGTTAAATTTTCATCGTCAAATGTGAACAGGTATTCGTGTACCCTGAAACGGTCTCCGCCCCTGTCCTCCAGTCCGAACTGGCACGCCTGCTGATAAGACGTCCTTTTATATCCCGGCGACTTTACTTCAATTTCATTGGCAGCCTCACTCCACTCCATGCTTCTGGCCTCATCCGGGTATACCTCTAACAAAGCCTTCAGATTTTTTAAAGTAAAATTTCGAAACCTTGCGAACGGTGAAAATGACATTCTAACTTACCTTTCCCTTCCTGCGTTCCTCCTGCTCCTCTTCCTCAAGCTGTTTCAACGCAACAATTTCCTCTTCCGAAAAAGCCAGTTGGGGATAGCTTTTCAAAACGGCCTTCATAATATTAATCAGCACGTCTACCACAATGGAATTACCCGCCTGCTGATACGCAGAGGTATCCGACACAACAATTTTAAAGCTGTCGCAAAATCCCATCAGCCGTAAGCATTCCCTTGGCGTAAGTTTTCTCAGCCTTCCGTCTGTCGTGACATAATTGTCCACGCCTGCCCTGTGCATTTTGTGCATCGTCGTCAAAAGCGGTCTTGCAACCTCTAAATCCGTCTCTGGTCTTGAATAAAAATTTTTCGTTCCAGTGGCAAGAACATATTTTCTCACCTTCTCAGACAGAAAATATTTTTCCAAATCCTCCATCGTTTTCTCTTTGTCCGTGTTTTCCTCTTCAAACACAAAATCCCCGTGCCAGTTAAACTGCTGATTCCGCTTTTGGCAGAGTTGGATATCACCGTCAATCTGCGTATATCTCTTGGTCAGGTTTTTTTCCATGGTGACAAAATCCACCCCTTTTTTAGGCAGATAATAACGTCCCGAAACATTCTCCAAAAGAAAATCCTGCATCTTTTTCTCCAGCGGAAACGGCTGCGGCGGCTCAAACTCCCGTTCCAGCACTAAATCATTCCGGAAGCCCACGACAAATACGCGTTCCCTGTTTTGTGGAATACCAAAATCCCGGGCATTTAAAATCATTTTTTCCCATGTATAATTTAAATCCGTAAATACCCTGGAAACCGTTTCCCATGTCTTTCCATCATCATTGCTCAACAGCGCCTTCACATTTTCATAAATGAACACCTTTGGTTTTATCTCACTAACCAGCCGCGCATACTCATAAAACAGCGTTCCCCTTGTATCCTCCAAACCGCGCTGCTTTCCTACAAGACTAAAGGACTGGCAGGGGCTTCCGCCCACAAATAAATCCACCTGTCCCTCATACTGCTTTCCGTCCAGGAAACAAACATTCCAGTGAAACTGGTCTTCGCGAATTTTATAATTTGCCATATAACTGGCTTTTACCTTATTCTGCGATTCTTTTCCGCTGTACAGCCTGTCCACGTACTTTTTCTTTTCCGCATAATCATCAATCCCCGCCAGCTCCTGCAGGATATGTAACGTGTTTATCTTCTCATGAAGCATACCGGTACGTTCGCTGATATCCCTCACACTTTTGATAACCCTTTTTCCTCTGTTTTCCTCCAATATGTCATACGCTTCCTTTAAATCCCCGGAAACCTCATGCCATATAATATTATCCGTGCTCTTATAGGACGTCTCCGCTTTTCCCAAGTCACTCATCGCGTTGTCCTTTTTAAAGTCATTGACCACCTCCAAAATACATTGGAACGTTGTCAAAATGGCGGCACGCCTCTGCGTTTTTTTCTCCAGCTGCTCCAAAAATTCCGTGTACTCCTTTAGCCGTGCCTTTTTAATTCCATCTGTCTCTATAATCAGTCCTAATATTTTTAAAATCAATTCCCTGGCGTTCTTTTCCGCAATCCGGTCAATGCTTTGCGTCACGCTGATATATTCCGATTTTGTCGCGTCCAGCATTTTGTCCAGCTGGGACTTATATTCTTTCTCTTCCTCCGTTTTTACCCCGATACGCCGGATTAATGTTTCCAAAACTGTCAGTTCGCTCTCTATCGCTTCCAAATCGACATCTATCTTTTTTGACAATATATCAACGTCCCCATTGTCACACGCAAACACGATTTCATGCTCCAGTTCCATCCTGTCGAGCGTATGTTCTATTGCGCCAATACCGCTGAAAACGGTTGCCAGTCTAATCATCCTTTTCTCCATTTCCATCACCTAAAAATTCACAATCTCCCCACTGCACGCCGCTTCCATAATCGCCTGCACATCCGCGCCGTCAAGGTCAAGTCCCTCAGCGCTGACAAAATGCGTGTTCTCCACGCCGTAAAGTCTGCAAATGGCATTTACATACTCAAAACCGAAATTGCAGTCCCCGATATAACCTCCGCTGGTCGTGACATAGTACATATCACGGGCATTCGTCAAACCGATCGGCGTGCCGTCCTGCGCGTAGGTGAACGTAATCCCAACCACACTTGTCAGCTCCAAAAATATTTTTAGCGACGCAGGAAACGACATGTCCCAGTAAGGCGCCGCAATTACAAGCATATCCGCCCCCGCGACGGCGTTCGCGTAGTCAAACATCGTATCGTCCGTCTGCCCTGCTGCCAAAAGTTCATCGCGCCTCTGCAGCCGTTCATAATTCAGCGGCAGCATATTTTCCGTCGATAACCGTATTTCTTCTATATGAAATGCCATGTCCTGGCTGTTTGCCTCGCGTATCCGTTCCAAAAGCTGCTCCGCCAAAGCAAGCGTCCTTGAGTCTTTTCCGCGCACGCATGCATTAATAAAAAGTAATGTCGGCATGTTCCCCCCGCTCCCTATCCTAAAATATCCTTCGGCACTTCCGCCGCCATGCGCTCATACGCTTTCAGTGACGGGTGAAGGTGGTCGCCGCTGTCATAGCCCTGGGCAAATGCCGCAGGGTTTGTGCTGTCCCTGAGTGCCTTGTCAAAATCAATGCAGCCCTCCGCCTCGTGCGTCGTACGGATCCACTCGTTTACCTCGTTTCTCAAATCGTTGCGGAACGGCTCATAGGTCCGCCACCCATAGATTGGCAGCAATGTCCCCAAATATACCTTTAACCCGTACTCATGCGCCCACTCAATATAGCGTTTCAGACCGTCAATCAGCTCCTGCGCCGTCGGAAGGTCACTCCACGGGCGAAACGGATTCACATCCACACCCACCGGATGGATAATGTCATTAATCCCATGCTGAATAATAATTGTATCCGCGCCTCTCACACGCGCCTCGTGCGGAAACCGGATATCTCCTTTCAGCCCGTAAGAATCATATGTAATGTTATCATACTGGCGCAAAATCCGCGTGCCGCTCGCCGCTTTTCTCACAACCGCAGTGTGTTCCAGTTTCTCATGGAACAGCCGCAGGGAAAGATAATCCGGCCACGCCTGTGACGTAATGCTGTCGCCGTAGCAGATTACCGCCCTGTTTTCGGCAGACGTGTACAGCTCCACATCGCTCAGGAAATAAAACCAGTTGGTCTTTCTCGTCAAATCGGCAGGGAGCGCGCCGCTCGCCGCATAGTCCCCCACCGTATAGGTTCCCTTTGACAGCGGTCCTGTTATTAACACCGCCGAACGCATCTGCGTAAAACTGCCTAAATAAATGCTTATGTTAAAATCCTCACCGCGCGTTACTGCAAACGCTGTCTCATCGCTCACCCGTGATTCCCCTGCCGGAATGGTAACGCTTATGCTTCCGTTTTCAAACGTCACGGGTGTCTTGCCGACATATACCTTCGTGATTGTCACAGACTCTGTTCCGCAGAAATTGTCGAGTGTTATCCTTAATTTATCCGCATCAAACATCGGACGGACCGGATAGCGCAATGTCAAGTCCTTTGCATAGTTCTCCGGTTTCCTGTCCGCGATGGAAATTGCGTTTCCCCATGTGGTTACGTACCTTTTTTCTTCCACTGACGTACCTCCTAGTATTGGTAAGTGTAAAATCGTCTCCGTCAACAATACGTATATAAGTATAACACAGATTATCCCTCGGGGGAACTTATTTTCTCTTTTTTAAAAAACCCTTTTTTACAAAGCGTTTGAATAACAGGAAAAATATCAGAACACATGTTCCTAAGGCAATAAGCGCAACAAGCAGCATGCGCCCGATTTGCGTCTGCGCAGGCTTATTTACCAATTGTACAAATTTATCCGTCGTGACAAGGAAATCTTCCTTCGCTGTTTTTTCCCCCTGCAAAATCTCCACTTCATTTCCTGCCGCATCCACAGCCTTATAGAAAAGCGACACCTCCTCATTGTGTTCCCCAATCGCGACACAAGCCGTATCCCCCTCCTGTTCAACCAAATCAAAATAATTCCACTGTTCCAGTAACTCGCCGTCTTTATTGGCAAGCATGAATTTTGCGTCGGAGAGCTTAAAGTTATCCTCCGCAACAATCCGCACCTCCTGTTCCTTCACATCATAAATTTCATTACTCTCCACGCCGTCAATCACAACACGCGGCGGTGTATTGTCAACTACAAACCGCATCTCCTCCCCATTTTCTTCCAGCAGATTATTCACCTCGTTGCCTGCCCTGTCCTTTGAGTAAACACCTAACCTGTATGTCCCTTCCGCCGCAAAATTCTCACGGTAAATCGTATAAGTGTAGATATAACCTGTATCTTCATTTCCCGAAACGTCCACATCATACAGTACCGCCTCCGGGGCATGCGCGTGCCCCGGCGCAAAAGCCGAGGGTCTGCCGCCCCTTTTTCCATAAATAAGCTCCGCATTGTGGGACAGATACAGCGTGAAATCCTCCACCTTATCCACATTCATTTCTACTATTTTTATGTCCTCAAGGTTCCTGTAACTGTTATAATAATGCTCTGTAAGCTTTGCCAGGTCGATAAGATTATAGGCGGAACCCCTTCTGTTGAGAGAAAAACGGTACGTCAGTTCCGCCTCATTCCCTGCCTTGTCAACAGCATTTACCGCAAGGTAATATATATCATCCGGTTTCTCCCCAAGTCCGTTCAGCGTATAGTAATAGCCTTCTTCCATAAGTGATGCCGTTATATCAGAACCAATGTCCACTACCGCGCCCCTTCCTGTGGTCAGTGCAACGGTAATGCTTTCTGGCTCTATATTCGGATCGCATACTGCTATGCCCGGAATAACCTCGCCCGCATTGGCGGAATTGTCCGCCACACCTGAAATTTCAATCATAGGTTTTGTCATATCTATCACAAACTCCAGCGGCATTTTATTTTTATCCTCATCAGACAACCCATTTCCCGCCAAATCCTTGTAATCACAAGAAATGGCATATTGTCCCTCTGACAGAAGCTCCAGTTTTATGACATGTGTGTCATTTTTATGCTCCCACGAACCGATTGTTCCTGCAGGCTGTATTTTTATATGGAAATCGTCCGCGTTAAAATTATGTTCCGTCACTGTGATAACAACTGTCTGTGCCTTATTAAAATAGCCGTTTTGCGCACCGCCGTCCCCAACCGAGGTGCTGACCCTTGGCATTGTCCTGTCAATGGTGAACGGCGTGGCGCTTTTTTTATCAGCCTCATTATCCGCCAAGTCCGTGCATTCGACAGTGAGTGTATAATCCCCGTCCTGCAAAAAATCGACATACGCGTAATGATTGTCTTTATCACTCTCCCAGTCCGATATGGAAGGTGTAAAGCCGGTTCCGTTTCTTGTCACTTTGATTTTTACGCCAGAGGCGTCAAAATTAAGTTCCCGAATGTTTATTTTTGCCCTTCTGCCTGCATTGTAATATCTGCCGTTTACCGCGTTTTCATTGTCAAAGGTTATCTCTATTTCGGGTCTTGTCACGTCGATTTTAAGCTCTTGCGTATCGGTACTCATATTTCCAGATCGATCCGTTGCGGTGACAGTGATATATGCGTGGTTTCCTTCATGCATCTCTGCGTCAATTGTTTCTGTCGTATGAAACCGTTCCGTCTCATGCATCCGTTTTTCAGAAACATGCTCCTCCATACAGGAGAACAGTTCCCTGTCAGTGGCTGCATTACCGTCGTCCGTACCGATGGAGCCTGTCACAAGCTTTAATCCCGCACAGTTTCCGTTTTCCGGCGCGTCCTTAATGCGGATGTCTACCTTTACGTCTTTATTAAAAAACCCGTGTCTGTTTGCCCCCTGGGGCTGGACAGTAAGCTGCGACGTCCTGTCTCCTGCCGGCGCCTCACTGTCAACCGCAATTCCGCCTGTCCAGCCCTCTGCCATATTCCCTGCACCATCCTCTGCCCTAAGGTACAGCAGGCATCTGATACCCGGCTCTATCTGAAACTGTCCGGCTTCTTCTTTGGGCTCTGCAGTATTCCATTCCCCTGTCTTTTTTGCCTTTAAGAGCCTTATACTTCCCATTCCGCTGATACCGTATTGCGCCGACGCTTCACCGGATACCGTGCTTTGGTAAAAGCGCTCATAGGTAACCGTGTTCTCATTTCCTATAGCAAACTCCTCGCCGTTTAGGACAATTTTTAACGTATCCGGTGCATGACGGTCTATCTTGTATATATGCCGTTCCACCTCACTCTCATTCCCTGCCGCATCCGTTATCCAATATTCGAGTGTATATATTCCATCCTCGGACAAAACAGCCTCCAGCTTGGAAATGTCATCACAAACCGGTACAAAACCGTTAAATTCCTCGTTTGTTTTTAATATTTCTGCCCGAATCGTTGCGGCTTTGCCCTCGGCAGGCAAAATTTCATTGTCCCTTTCATCCCTGATACGCAGATTATAATGCACCGTAATGGGCGCCGCATACTCTCCGGAAATGACGCCTGTGTCATATTCTGGGTATTCAAAACTAATAACCGGTGCTCCCGAAGCTATGTTATACCAATCATTGCAGCGCTTTTCCAAATCCGCTCCGCATTCCACAACCGGTTTTTTATCCTCCATTTCCTGCCACAAAAGAATACGTTTCCGTACATCTTCATCGCTTGTCACGCCTGACATTGAAACACCCCTGAAATGATAATATCCGTTTTTGTTCACCGGTTCGTCACGGTTGTCTCCTACAAAAAATGACACGGATTTGCCCTCATCCAACATAAGCTCCTGCCAGTCCTCTTCCTTTATCGCCTCCCCGCGAAGCGCCGCCGCAATGCTTTGATATGCATACTGCACTTTGTAAAGACCCGCATATGCTCCTGCCGTCTTTTCCGAAACACAATATTTTAGTTTCCTGTTTGTCCAGTTGTCCCCTTCCGCACGGTATGCAAGCCATGTGCCATCCTCCGCGCCCGCCATAACCGAGGCGTCAACAGTGGGCGGCGTATCATCCACAACAATTTTAATAAACGCACCGTTATCATTTTTCAGGCAGACTGGTTCACTTACATTCCCCGCCGCATCGACAGCACGCACCGCAATTGCCTGATAACTGCCGTTTTTTAACTCCAGCTCAAACTTTGTGTGCTTTTTTGCCTCAGGGTCTTTTTGGAGCAGCATCCATTTTGCACCGTTTTTCGCATTGATATCCGTAGTATACTCAATGGATTCCACGCCGCTTGTCGCATCCTCAAATGCCCCTGTCAGCACAAAACGTCCGGGAAAATACTGTTCGTTCCCGGTGCTTGTTTCCGCATAGTAATCAGTGGAAGGTATAAGCCATTCCACTTCGGGAGCCGTTATGTCAATTCCCATTTGAAAACTTCTTACCCTGTTTTCTTCCGTTTTTGCGTTTCTTGTATCCGCGTTTGTACTGCTGTTCTCCGCCCAAAATACATATTCCGTTTTTGCTTTATCGCCGTCAATTTTTATCTGTTTTGATTTCCTGACGCTTTCTGCGTCCTGTGCAGCATCTGATACCGTCATGCCGAATTGTTCATAATATTTCAACCCCGCTTCGGTAAAATCAATGTACACGCATCCCCTAATCCAGCCTCCATGTGCGGCAAGATACTCCTGCCATTCCAAATATCCGGATTTTTGGACATTACTGCAAAAACGGCGCTCCTCTGTCTTATCAGTGTTTTCTATGCGGATTGCAAAATCCTCATCATACAACGGGCTGTTTTCGACTGTAAGATGTATCGTCTGGCTTTCTACCGAATATACACTGTTTCCCTCGGATACCACTGTAAGGGTTGTTGTACCCACCCCGTTTATCTGTAAGGGTACTCTCCCATCTTTTGCGGTATAAATTTGTGTATTGTCCACCGAGACAACACTTTCCTTTTCAGAGCTGACGCGATACCCGATATCCTGCGCCTCTGTGGACAACGCTTCTCTTCCCGTTCCCAAAGGGTCTTCCCCGTCCAAAACAGCAGTCGCATCCTCTATTTCTATATTAAGGCCCGCGGTCATTTCCTGATTGATTCCCTTATAATAAACGCGGTACTCATAAATGCCGTTGTTATCTGCTGACAGGTGCAGGACCGCCTTTCTCCCAAGCAGTTCAATCTGTTTTACTGCCGCCTGGACCTGATAGGGAAAATACGCCTTTCCGCTGTCCGTATAGATTAGTTCTGCCGTTATTTCATACTTTGTTCCTTTGGAAAATTTTTTGAATACTTCCCTGTTTACGGGAATATAAAAGGTATAGGAATCACCTTTCTCATATTTCAGATTTTTAGAATGGAGTTCACATGACTGTTCGCCTGATGTAATTTTAAAACAGAGTCCTAAATCGCAGTCCTTCTCCAATAGTTCCTGCGTAATGTTTCTGCCCTGCTTTTGTATGACTGCCTTTACCGCAAGTGTATCATACATGTATATTGCCGATAAGTCTGTCTGTATTTCCAAATCAAGCTCCAGTGGATTTACGTTTACTTTCAGCGTCTTTTCGTCAGATGCGTCCATAAACGGATTTTCCTTCAGCCTGACCCCCACAGTTGTCGTTCCCAATCCAATATCATTTAATCCAACTGCTTTTACAAGGTTCTTTCCGTCCTGCTTTTCTATTTCAAGTATTTTGTTCTTTTCACCGCTTTCCTCCCATATCTCACAATCTGCCCGATATCCATACTCCTTAACAATCTCCATATAATCATCCATACAAAAAAGTTCGTCATAGCAAACCGTAATTGCATCCTCTTTGAGTATCAATTCCTGCGTATCTTTTTTAATGGAAAAACTATGGCAGAATAACTCCTCCATCCTCCCGTCTTTTAATTTTCCCATAATTTTAATACCATAATTTCCACAATGGCTATAATCCGTTTCAATATTACTTGCTAACGTGTTTTCCTTATTTTGGGGAATTTCAAGGGAACCTTCTTTTAGACT
This sequence comes from Lachnospiraceae bacterium UBA7110, assembly GCA_002492295.1. GTDB lineage: Bacteria > Bacillota > Clostridia > Lachnospirales > Lachnospiraceae > COE1. Next base: position 16,207 of record DKYC01000156.1, on the reverse strand, counting down.
GGTTTTTCCAGTGTCTGTTTGCTCATAGATGATATAAGAAATGCTTTCATAGGCATTCGGATTGATATGGGGTTTTCCCAAATTTGAAAAAACGGTTTCACTGCGCGTAACCAAAATTGTATGCGCCGCCCTCTTACTGTACACACCATTCTGATAATCAAACCCATTTTGGATATTATCCTTTATTTCAATGAACAATTCCTCGCTTATTGGCGGATCTATCTCTTCTTTGCGTCCGTTTTCCTCATAAAGGTTTGTATTTTCTTCTCCAACGCCGCTATCTGTATCTGCTTCCGTCGGTGGCTCCTGCGTATCTGTTTCCATTTCCTGCGTTTCCATTTCAGATCCGGCTTCCATTTCAGATCCGGCTTCCATTTCAGATCCGGCTTCCATTTCCAAAAAAGCCGTCCTTCGTCCCGCCTGCACACTCTTCACCGGAAATAAGACCACTATTCCAAGCACTGCAAGCACCATTGCAAAAATGACATTCCGTTTTTTCATTGCATTTGTACCTCTTTTATTTATTTCGCCGTCTGTTTCGACAGCCGCTAATTAACATAACGGAATTTTATCCAATTTGCAATAGTACTTTCGTACTATTTTGGGGAAACGCATTTCCCTGTTACAACTCCCGCATTTTCTCCAGCCGCTCGTGCAGCTTCCTGATATAGGCAAGCTCCTGTTCTCCCTTAAGTTCGCGCCCGGACGAAAAATATTTCACTCTTGCGTCAAATTCCCGATTATTTCCCCCATTCCTTTCCAGTTGTTTCTTATGCTCCAACACGTGGACAAGCTGCCTTATCGTGCCTTCACTGCCGTCTATCATATGGACATTTACCGGCAGGATTTTCCGAAACGTATCCTTAAAATAATTAAAATGCGTACAGCCAAGAACCAGCTCCGCGTAATCTTCCAGCCTGTAAGGGGAAAATGCATTTCTCAGGTACTGCTCCACCCCATCCGAAACAAACTCACCGCGCTCCGCAAATTCCACAAGTCTTGGAAGTGCCAGCAAATCAACCAAATGCGTATCATCAACACGCCTTACCAGATTTTGGAGTTTTTCCTCCCTGACAGTTAAAGGCGTTGCCGCCACAATCACACGCTTTCCATGGCTCTCCTTAATCGCAGGCTTCACTGCAGGTTCTATTCCGATAATCGGCACCGGATATTTCTGACGCATAATCTCCGCCGCTGCTGCCGTCGCCGTATTGCAGGCAATTACCACCGCTTTGCAGTCATGCATTGTCATAAAACGCATGACATCATCCACAAGCGCTATAACCTGTTCCCTCGATTTGGTACCATAGGGAGCATTGTCCGTATCCGCATAAAATATGTAGCTTTCATCCGGAAGCATCACAAGCGCCTGGTGGAGCAGTGTCATCCCTCCTATTCCGGAATCAAATATTCCTATGTTCATCCTTCTATCCCTTCATTCCTTTGTATACAAAGTATTATTTACCCGTTCAATGATTTCCTCCCAAATCAAATTGCAGGCAGAATGGTATACAAAAGAAAAAGCCTAAAATTCCAAAATTTTCCGGAAGTTCAGACTTTTTTCAAGAGCGATAGACGGGGCTCGAACCCGCGGTCTCGACCTTGGCAAGGTCGCGCGTTACCAACTACGCCACTATCGCATTTATTATCTGTATCAGACTTTTATTATATTACACGACTTATTAATTTTTGTCAACTGTTTTTCGAAAAAACAACCGTAAAAAATATAAAAGCAGGATACGGGAGTCGAACCCGCCTCTTCAGCTTGGGAAGCTAACATACTACCGATGTACTAATCCTGCATGGATGAACAGAGTATCCTCTCATTCATACCAAAAAGCAGGTGATGGGAATCGAAC
>DKYC01000156.1:665-14035 GCA_002492295.1 Lachnospiraceae bacterium UBA7110 | reverse complement strand
TTCTACCATTGAACTACACCTGCGCTGTTTCCTGAAGCTTATCCGACAAACAGCTTACGAACAAATTTAATACTATCATAGGATTTTTCAAAAGTCAATGCCCTTTTAAAAAACTCCATCATTAAATGTAACGTTAAACTGTTACCATTAAATCTCATCGGCAATAGGAGCCGTCGATACAACAGACGCAACTACCGTAACCACCACTGCAATAATGATAATCAGCATTCCTCCCAAAAGAAGGAAAACCGCTCCGCTCCCGTCATCCGCATTCTCACTTAAGGGCACTTCCTCTTCCGCAACTGTTACTGTGTTCTGCGCTTCCTGCGCCTGCACAGTTGAAGCCCCGAACGAAAATACCGAAATCATAACGCCCATTATCATCACATATAAAAATTTCAGAAAAGAACCCTTGATTGCTCTCATATAAATCCCCCATCCTTACTTTATCCACATTTATCCGCAGCCTCACACAGGCTTGCTTTAAGTACTATTTTAACATATTATGGATAAAAAGTGAACTGCTTTTTGTGAAACATTACACAAAATCAGATATTCTTAAAAGCATACCACTATAACCGCACGGTTTCACCGCCCTTGACCTCAACTATCCGGTCATCCTCAACGGCCAGCCAAAGGCTCTGTGCACACGGATTGTATACAAAGGAATTATCTGCCGCAAACTGCGCCATTTTTACGACATCCATATAGTCCACGATTTCAATATTTGTCGCATACCAAATATCATCGCGCCCACCTGCAAGCTCACAGAATTCCTCTATCACATTCCAGTTATTATTGTTTGTAAATTCATAGCTGTGCCCCCATACATACATCAGGCGCAGATACTGTTTTTTGCTGTCTTCCACAAACTGGCGTCCCAGCTCCATAAGCTTATAATTATGGTGGCAGGTTGCCTTCCACCGCAAAAAGTCTTCCGGTATATCAAAATTCTCGCTATTTCCGACAATTCTGCCATATCGGATGCCAAGCTGCGGGAGCATGTCACAGATTTCCTTTGAAACCGAACCGTTAGGGTAAGCAAGTCCGCGAATGGGATATCCCATAAGCTGCTCAAGTTTTATCCGGTCGTCAATCACTTCCCGTGCCACGCTCGTTAACGGGCATCTTGCAATTGTGGGATGCGATACGGTATGGCATGCAACTTCATGTCCTTTATAAAGTTCCTGATATTCTGCCTGCGGTATCCGGACCGGATCGCCTTCCAAACCGCTGTTCAGGTTAAAAGTCCCCTTGATTCCATATTTATTGAAAAGCGCTACCAGTCTTCTGTCCTCATGCTTTCCGTCGTCATAACTCATTGTAAGCGCTTTATGCTTTCCGCCGGGAAAGCAGGCATATACTTTCTTTATATAGGTTCTCATTTCTTATTACTCCTGTCTTTGTGAAAATTTTATTTAATGGCTTATCTCGCGTGTATTTTTCTCGAAATGTGCCACAAGATTTCTCGCTTCCGTCTCATTGGAATTTTCGAGCGCCTCGATAAACTCCTTTAACGGACCTAACGTCTGTTCGTCCGCCATCGCCATGGAATGCTTCAGGCTTACGATATAATCCTCAATGCATTCACTGAACTCAAACGAAACCCGCTCATCAGGAAGCATTGTGATATTTAATGTATATGCAGTGTTTGTCCAGCTGACTTTCTGTGTCTGCCCGCACAATTCTTTTACGCGTCTTAAAAAATGCATCCCTGCTTCCGTCCTGTCAAGAACATCATCAAGGGAAACCCCGAAAAATTCAAAATCTTCTTTTGACGCTATGCACTCTACTTTCAAGTCCGCTTTTTTATGATACTCCATAAGCTATAACCCCATTATTTCAACTATTTTTTATTATAGCTGTTCTTTTTGCTTCTTTCAATCACTTTATGAAAAATCATGGCAACTTTAAAACCGCAATGACAGATTCTTCCTTCTCTAATCTACTATTGCGGTTTTCTTACTCATTTTTCAATTATTCATCCCTATCCACTAAATCCGTATGAAACATCAGTAAAAACTCTGCACCGTTTTTGAGCGACAGTTTCATAACAACGCCCTTTCTATCCACTGAAATCTTTGAATGGATTTTTTTAATCGTTTCAAGATTTAACTGCACTGTTGTGAACATATCATCGCTGACCAGGCACATTACTCTTCCTACTACTTTAACCTCCGAGCAAATTACCGAAAGAGACATGCTAAGTCCTGTGCCGTCCGTCACATCTTCAATCGTTGACAGCGCGATTGGTATATTTTTAACATCATTCAGAACGGAAATCAGGCTGTCAGCATCATTGACAAGCAGCAAACGGCTGCGCATTGTCTCTAAATAAGTTGTCCAATTCTGCATTCCATCCATACTTTGGCCTCCTTTGTGCTACTCCCCCTTTAACGAGTTCACTTGTAAGCCTGTCTCAATCCTTTGTATGAGTGAATTTACGTGTACTTTTATTATACTTGTTTCCAAAAAATGTGTCAACTCAAACATTATATATTTTTTTTCAGAATATTGCCGTTATTGCATCAATGGCGCATGCCAATCTATCCTGTATTCCAGGTATTTTCCTGTTTTTGGATGCAAAAGAGCCAATTTATATGCGAACAGCGCCACGTTCGCCACTCCTAACTGTTTGGACAATTCCTTCGACGCATCCGTGCCGTATTTCATATCGCCCAAAAGCGGCATTCCGGCATTTGCCATTTGCACCCGGATCTGATGATGCCTTCCTGTGAGCAATTCCACTTCCACTGCGGAATAACCCTTTCCCTGATAACATTTTACACAGTTCCAGTTGAGGACTGCTTTTTTTGCACCGTCTGTTCCTTCCTTTACAACTTTTGACAGGTTTGTACGGTTGTCCTTCTGCAGAAAATCCGTAAGTTTTCCATCTGCAGTCTGTTTCAGCTCTCCCTGCACAAGCGCGAGATAACTTTTTTTCAGGGTATTGTCCTGAAGCTGATGGCTTAAGATTTTCGCAGCAGACTGGTTTTTTGCAAATACAAGCAGTCCTTCAACCGGCTGGTCAAGGCGGTGTATCACTCCGATATAAGTGTCCTCACCTTTCCTTTTCCTGTAATTTTTTAATTCCGATACCACATCCGCCTGCCCGATCCGCGATGTCTGCGTTGCAATTCCTGCAGGCTTGTGGACAATCAGAAGTACGTTGTCTTCGTACACTATCATTTTATCCATTTCGAAACACACCTATGCCTGTCAAATTCTGACTGTTATTTTATACTTTAAACCGGTATCCAACGCCCCAAATTGTCTCGATATACTGCGGTTTGCTGGTGTCGGTCTCTATTTTTTCCCGAATTTTTTTGATATGGACAGTGACCGTCGCAATGTCCCCGATAGAATCCATATCCCAAATTTCCCGAAAGATTTCCTCTTTTGTAAATACATGGTTCGGATTTTCCGCAAGGAATGTCAGGAGATCAAATTCCTTTGTCGTAAAGGTTTTCTCCTCGCCGTTGATAAACACGCGCCTTGCAGTCTTGTCAATGCGAATCCCCCTGATTTCAATAACATCATTTTCCTTTGTATGGCTGCCTACAAGACGCTCATAACGCGCCATATGTGCCTTCACCCTTGCCACAAGCTCGCTCGGGCTAAAAGGCTTCGTGAGGTAATCATCCGCGCCTAAGCCTAATCCCCTGATTTTGTCGATATCGTCTTTTTTAGCGGATACCATTAAAATAGGCACATTTTTATCCTCGCGGATACGTCTGCAGATTTCAAAGCCGTCAATACCTGGAAGCATAAGGTCGAGTATAATTAAGTCGAAATCCTCGGAGAGAGCCGCTGCAAGTCCTGTATCACCGCTGTTTTCAATTGTTACCTCAAAATCATTGAGTTCAAGATAATCCTTTTCAAGCTCCGCAATTGCTTCCTCGTCCTCTACGATTAATATTTTGCTCATGTTATTCCTCCTTCTATATAATTACCTCTTCATCATTTTTTACATATTTGCGGAGCACAAAATGCATGCACGTGCCCTCGCCTTCCTTGCTGGTCGCCCACACATAGCCGCCATGGTCCTCCACAATTTTCTTTACGATACTAAGTCCGATGCCGCTGCCGCCCTGAAGGGAATTGCGCGATGCATCAGTCCGGTAAAACCGTTCAAAAATATTTCCGATATCCTTTGATGCAATCCCTTTTCCGTTATCCTCAATTTCTATTTTAACAGATTCGTTATCGTCGAGAATGCTGATGCTGATTATCCCGTTGTCGTGTCCCATATACTTTACACTGTTACTGATAATGTTATTGATAACTTTTTTCATTTGTTCCGGATCCGCTACCACGCAAGTGTCGGACGGCGCCAGGTTCGTGTAATTTAAATGAATGTTTTTTGATTCCAAATCCAGTCCGATTTCCTCGATACAGTCCGAAAAATAGTCAGATATATTTAATATATGGAAATGATACGGTATTTTATTGGAATCAATTCCGGAATAGGTGGTCAGCTCGTTAATCAGTCTGTCCATGTCATTTGCTTTGTTGTATATGGTTTTAATGTATTTATCCATCTTCTCGGGCGTGTTTGCCACGCCGTCCATAATCCCTTCAACATAGCCCTTTATGGAAGTAATCGGTGTTTTCAGGTCATGGGAAATATTGCTCACCAGTTCCTTTTGTTTTTTCTCATTCTCGGCCTTTTCCTCGGCATTTTCCTTTAAGCGGAGCCGCATTTGCTCATAATTTCCAAAAAGCTGTCCTATCTCATCATCACGCGTCTCTGGCAGGTGATAGTCAAAATTGCCGTCCGCTATGTTTTGCATGGCAACGCTGATTTGCTTAATTGGGTTGTAAATATCCCGTTTAATCCAAAATGTAATAATGATACTTGTCACAATAAGCGTTATTATCATAATAACGGTAAAGTGTTTTAAAAAACTCCGGCTTGCCAGTCCGCCTATCATAATCCCTTCCGCCGCCAGCTCGTGTATAATGTCTATATTTTCATGGTAACCGAACCCGAGAAACACCATTACACCGGCTATGGTCGGGACAAAAATGATTGTCAGAAACAGGATAATCAGTTTTGTCGTCAGCTTGAAATTGGATTTCCGTTTTTTTTCCATATTTATATGCCTCCGTGCATTTTGGCACTGCTACTGCTTTCGTGGATATTATAACATATCGCCCTTTAAAATATAGGGATTTGATTGTTTCTTAATTTATTTTTTATATTCAATTTATTTTATAATTTTTTCGAAATAATGCTTGACAAAAAGAAAAATGCAAAATATAATAACAGTAATCATTACTGATTTAGTTTTGATTACATGTACAGAAATATAGCAGGGGATTTGGTTCATAAGAATGGAGGATTTCTATGGCAGTTAAGGCAATGAAATATAGCCGTCAGCGTGCAGCTATCCTCTCCTTTTTAAAAACCCGTAAAGATCACCCTACGGCGGAGATTGTATACTCCGGCCTGAAAGAGGAATTTCCGAATATAAGTCTTGGAACGGTCTATCGTAATTTAAATCAGCTTGTGGAAGCAGGTATGATTGCAAAACTGCAGTTTGGTGATTTAGGTATTGACCATTTTGATTATGATACTGCCTCACATCAGCATTTTGTATGCAGCGAATGCAGTGCAGTCATTGATCTTCCGATGGAAAATGTTTCACAAATTAACGAGCAGGCTGCAAAGGATTTTGACGGGATAATTACAGGACACAAATTGTACTTCTGCGGAATTTGCAGACAATGTCTTGACAAGGGCATCCCTTTAAAAGGCACATGTGAAAAGTGATGAATGAAATATTTTTAACAAGGAGGAATTAAAAATGAAATTTGTATGTAGTGTATGCGGTTATATTTATGAAGGTGACGCTGCCCCGGCAGAATGTCCCGTTTGCCACGCAAAGGCGGACAAGTTCAATGAGGTGAAGGGTGAAATCACACTTGCAGCAGAACATGAATATGGTATTTATGCCAAAACCGTAAAGAATAACGCTGAAATCAGCGAGGAAGACAAGAAGTACATCTTTGAGCAGCTGAAGGCAAACTTCAACGGCGAGTGCTCTGAGGTCGGTATGTACCTTTGCATGGCTCGTATCGCCCACAGAGAGGGTTATCCTGAAATCGGTCTTTACTGGGAGAAAGCGGCCTATGAGGAAGCGGAACATGCGGCAAAATTCGCTGAGATTTTAGGCGAAGATTTAGAGCCGAACATGAAGGCTACCACAAAGGACAACCTTGCATGGAGAGTAGAGTGCGAGTTTGGTGCAACCAATGGTAAATTCGATTTAGCGAAATGTGCTAAGATGAATAATCTTGACGCGATTCATGATACCGTTCATGAGATGGCAAAGGATGAGGCTAGACACGGTAAGGCTTTGAAGGGATTGCTTGACAGATATTTCGGTTAATCTGTTTGGATTAATTACAGAATGATTTTCAGAAAGGGGCTGTCATTCCTGACAGTCCCCTTTTATAAATAACCCAAGCCCTTCTTAAAGATCCGCACCCTGCTCAGTCAAATATTCAATAATATCCCCAATTGTCTTAACGCGCTTCTCAAGCTCCTCATACTGCATCTCAATGCCGTATTCGTCCTCAAGCGCCATCACCAGCTCCACTAAGTCAATCGAATCCGCGCCCAAGTCATCCTTAAGCGATAAATCCTCACTAAGCTCCATGCCCGATAAATGTAACTGTTCCTCAATAATTTCAAACACTCTTTCCATATCCTTTAATCTAACCCTCCATTTTATATTATCTGTAATGATTATATAACAACCGTTTTCATTCACGGCTGCTGAGCATTCTATTATGATATTGACAATGAGAAGTATATTATCACGAATTATATTTGTCAACTTATTTCCTTATAATTTTTCATTTTCAACCAATCTTTTGTAAACCACACTCTTCGAAATCCCCCTGTCTTTTGCGACCCGCTTCATGGCTTCTTTATGTTCAACCCCCTGCGACTCGTAAATCTGCATATGCTCCTCAATCGACATTGCCTGCCACTCCTGCCTGCGCTCCTGCTTCCATTCCGCAAGGCTCTTTCCCTCGACCACAAGTACATACTCACCTTTTGGCTCCCTGCCTTCAAAAACAGCACAGGCATCCGAAAGCGTTGTCGGCCAAACCTCTTCAAACTTTTTCGTAAGCTCGCGGCAAAGCGTCAGTTTCCGGTCACCCAGAGTCTCATAAAGCAGCTCCAGTGTCCGCTTCAAATGGTGCGGTGCCTCATATAAAATAATCGTCCGCGATTCCTTCTTTAAATCCTCAAGAACCTCCTGCCGCTCCTTTCTGTCCGCAGGCAGAAAGCCCTCAAAACAAAATCTCCGCGTAGAAAGCCCTGAAAGCGTCAGCGCCGTAATACACGCGGCCGCACCTGGAAGCGACGTCACCGCAATTCCCGCCTCATGGCACATCCGCACCAAAACCTCGCCCGGATCGGAAACCGCCGGCGTACCGGCGTCCGTAATCAGCGCGACATCCCTCCCTTCCAGCATTTGCGCGACTAAATACTGTGCTTTCTCTACTTTATTATATTCATGATAGCTCGTCATAGAAGTATGTATTCCAAAATGATTTAACAGCTTTATGCTGTTTCGCGTATCCTCCGCCGCAATCAAATCAACCGCCTGCAGTGTCTCCACCACACGCGGCGTCATATCACCCAAATTCCCAATAGGCGTTGCGCACAAAAATAATTTCCCTGACATTTTCCGCCTCCTGACAATACCCCCACTCAGTATCCGTATAATTCCTTAATCTCATCCATGTAAACATCCGGCGCCTTAAAAATAATCAGCGGCTTTTCCACCGTCATCCGTGACCGCCCCCCGCGGCATCCCTCAATCAGCACCATATTCGGCTCCTTATCCACATAAGGATACACAAGCTGCATACGTTTCGGTTCTAACTTATACTGCTCCATTACTGTAATGATTTCCGCCAGACGGAACGGGCGGTGCACCATAAAAAAACTTCCGCCAGGTTTTAACAGCTTCGAAGCAGTCCGCACCACATCCTCAAGCGTACACATAATCTCATGCCTTGCAATTGCTTTTGGCGCGTCCGGATTTATCAGCCCATGCTGCCCAATCATATAAGGCGGATTGCATGTCACCACGTCAAAACCCGCCGCCGCAAACAGTCCGTCCGCCTCCCTGATATCACCCGTCACAATGTCAATTTTATCCGAAAGCCCGTTCAGCAGCACACTGCGCCGCGCCATATCCGCGCTCTCCTCCTGTATCTCAAGCGCCGTCAGATGCGCCGCCTGCGTCTTTGCCTCAAGCAAAATCGGAATAATCCCCGTGCCTGTACCCAAATCAAGCACACGTGCCCCCGGCTTCACACGCGCAAATCCGCTCAGAAGCACTGCATCCATCCCAAAACAAAACTTTTTAGGATTTTGGATAATCCGGTACCCATTGCGCTGCAGGTCGTCAATTCTCTCGTTTTCCTTTAACTCCACATCCATCAGTTATCGTCAAGCTTCGACTTTCCCTCCTGCTTTTCCTTCTTCTCTAGCTTTTCAAGCTCCTTTAACTCCTTAAGCTCCTCATCACTCATGCCATCATTCTTGTCCCGTTTATGGCGCCGCTTAAACCGCAGCTGCTCCACCTTATACTCGCGGATTTCCTTCTCGTCATCCACCTCGACAACCACCTTAACAAGCTGACGCAGCACATTTACGCTGTGAACCTCACCCTTGAGTCCATCGTCCGTCGTCACGAAATCGCCCACATTCGGAAGCTTTTTGTTCAGATACTCATATGTATCTTCCTCATGCTTCAGACAGCACATCAGCCTGCCGCAGACACCCGAAATCTTTGTCGGATTTAACGACAGATTCTGCTCCTTAGCCATCTTAATCGACACCGGGATAAACTCCGATAAATGCGTATGACAGCAGAGCGGTCTGCCGCAAATGCCAATTCCGCCAAGTATTTTCGTCTCGTCACGCACGCCGATTTGACGCAGCTCAATCCTTGTCTTAAACACAGATGCCAAATCCTTTACAAGCTCCCGGAAGTCAATTCTGCCGTCCGCCGTAAAGTAAAACAGCACTTTATTGTTATCGAATGTATATTCTGCATCAATTAATTTCATTTCCAGATTATGCTTTTTAATTTTTTCAAGGCAAATCTTAAAGGCATCCTTTTCCTTCTGCTTATTCGCCGCCTCCTGCTCCATGTCCCGCTTATTCGCCACACGCAGCACAGGTTTTAAAGGCTGTACGACCTGATCGTCCTCAATCTCCCTTGGGCTTCCAACCACCGTACCGTACTCTATCCCACGCGCTGTCTCCACAATCACATGGTCATTGCGCTTTACGTCAAAACCGGCAGGATCAAAAAAATAAATCTTGCCTGCTGTCCGAAATCTGACACCAATTACTTTTACCATATCTATCTACCTCACTCTTTCCATCAATCTCTTCCTGTTATTCATCCAGCTCTCATATCCATAAACATCAGTTCCATCGTAAGTTCAAAATTTACATTTGCCTTAAGCCGACTTCTCGCCTTGTCTATCGAATGAATAATCCTCTCAATCCCATCATAGCTGTACCGTTTCGCCGCATCGGCAATCTCTGCCATGTCCTCCTTAAAAATAATGTGCCCCTGATCCCCGTATACGCCACACGCTTTATATAATAACACATCTCTGTACCAAATAAAACACAAATCAAGATAATCGTCCACGTCAAATTTTTCCTCATTGATTTTCTTGATTTCTGATGCCATTTTATTCGTTTCCATACCGGATATATTTTTCATCGTACCGATTACCGCAGCCTTCATATGGTCAAACTGCTCATTCGATGCAAGTTCCACCGCACGTCCCACATTGCCACGCGCAAACGACGCACAGACCGCCGCACGGTAATCCGGAATCTGCACTTTATGCATTAAAAATTCCTTAATCAGCTCCTCATGCACCGGTCTCGTATTCAGCACTACACAGCGGCTCAAGATTGTCTGCAGCATTGCCTCGGCCCTTGTTGCCAAAAGTAAAATCACCGCATATTCCGGCGGCTCCTCCAACGTTTTTAAAAGCGCGTTCTGCGCCTGTACATTCATTTTCTCCGCTTCATCCACGATATAAATTTTGCGTATTCCGCTGTACGGTTTAATCGCAATATCCCCGTTAATCTGCTGTCTGATATTGTCCACCGAAATCACGTTCGGTTTTTCATGCTCCACATACAGGATGTCCGGATGGTTCCTGTTTATCGCCTGCCTGCACGACCGACACTGATTGCAGGGTTTCTTATCCTGCTGTGACTCGCATTGCAACGCCCGCGCAAAAATGTCCGCAATCATCCTCTTTCCTGACAGCTTTTCCCCCTGTATCAAATACGCATGTGAAATCTTATTGAACCGCAAAGCGTTGCGCAGATTATCCGTCAACTGTTTCTGTCCGATTACATCACTCCAGCCTGTCTCCGCCATTCGGTACCCTCCATACAACTGCTAATTGAATACTCTTTGATTTTTCAATTTTGACTATGCAAAAATATCCAGCAAAAGCCCCCGTATTTCGTCCACCTTTGCCAAAATGGCAATTTTATCGCACTCTTCCTTCACAAGCTCCTGCGCAAGTTCATCCAGCTTTTCATCCACCAGCCGGATAATTCCGTATACTCTATGACGCCCGCGCCTGTCCAAAAAATTTTCACGCGAAAACTTATGGGAACGGTTTACAATCTCATTCATAAACTCCTTAATCAGCGCACGGTATTTCTTCATATCCGTCACATCCATGCGCTTCACAATCTTATCACCCTGCATCGTGATTTCCTGCATCATAAGATTGAGGCGCTCTGCAAGCCCCTCCTCCTCAATATTGCTCGCCAGCATAAACTGAAACGTATCATCCGTCGGCTGCGCCTGCTGCGTTTGCTGCATCTGTATTGGCTGCTGAATTTCATTTACCTTAAAATCCATCTATGTACCCCCCTATAACGTGTGCACAATCATTTTTGAAGAAATAATTTTTAAAAAGTACTTTCCTTATACGATTTTACATAGTCCTTAATCTCTTCAAGGCATTGTTTCAGGCAATGGTTATCAAAGCATTTCCCAATGCCCGCCTTCATCAAGTTTTCCTCCGAAAAGTCCTTCGTATCAGCAATAAAACGCCTGCACATCTCCTCATATCTTGGCTGACTCTGCTTTTTCTCACGCCGGAGCGCCCGGCTCAAACGCTCTCCATCTTCCAAATCAATATAAATCGCCACAACCTTATCCGCTCCAAAATAATCCCGCGTTCTGACATAAGACGCAAGCGTCCCAATCACCAAATAATCATATTTCTCCAACGCAAGCTGACTATCCTTCGCCGTAAAATAATACCACCTTCCATAAACCGTATCATAGGCGCGGCTCTCAATAATCCGATTTTCAGCCTGCATCTGTTCCATTGCTTCTACCGTGACAAAGTGGTACTCCACGCCCTCCTGCTCTCCGGCACGGATCGGGCGTGTTGTATATGGCACTATATTTTTCAAACCAAGTTCATGACAATTTAAAAGCTTTTTGTAAATCGTGTCTTTTCCTGATGAGCTTTTTCCGATAATACAAAAAATCCTACCCATTTTTCTCCTCAGCCATTTCACAGAATGCCTTCAGTTACGCGTATCATATTTGTGTTACCCGCAACGCCAAGCGGCACACCCGCCGTCAGCACTACCGTATCTCCCCGTTTGATAAGCCCCGCCTCAATGCTCGCATTTATTGCAGCTTCAAACAGTGCATCCGCATTGTCCTTTTTCTCAATGAGCAATGGGCTTACGCCAAAATACATGGAAAGCTGCCTGTAAACCGTCTCGTCAACCGCACAGCCAATTATCCTACACCCCGGCTGATACCTGGAAATCATGCCTGCCGTAAAGCCTGACATTGTAACCGTAATAATCGCCGCTGCATCCAAATCCATTGCCGTTGTGCAGCACGCATGGCAAATTGCAGTCGTTACGCCGTCATTATTCTCCCAATTATAACTCTTTTTCCTAAGCCTTTCTTTATAACAGATTTCCTCCTCTGTACGCAGCGCAATCTTATCCATTGTACGTACAGCCTCAACCGGATATGCCCCTGCCGCGCTCTCACCGCTAAGCATAATTGCAGAAGTACCGTCATAAATCGCATTCGCCACATCCGTAGCTTCCGCCCTCGTAGGTCTTGGATTTTTAATCATGGATTCCAGCATCTGTGTCGCAGTAATTACAATCTTTCCAAGCTTCAACGCCTTTTTAATCATCTTCTTCTGCAGCACAGGTACCTCTTCCAAGGGAACCTCCACTCCCATGTCACCGCGCGCTACCATAATCCCATCCGAAACTTCCAAAATTTCATCAAGATTATCAATGCCCTGCATACTCTCAATCTTTGAAATAATCTTCATCCTACTGCCATTTTCATCCAAAATCTTTCTGACAGCCAAGACATCCTCCGCACATCTCACAAACGATGCCGCAATATAATCATATCCCATCTTCACGCCAAACAGGATATCCTCCCTGTCAACATCACTGATAAAAGGCATTGACAAATTTGCTCCCGGCACATTAATCCCTTTATGGTTTGATACAAAACCGCCATTGATTACCTCGCATGCAATATCCGTACCCTCTATCGCCGACACTTTCATCTCTATCAATCCGTCGTCAATCAATATCGTATTTCCGACATGAATGTCATTTTTTAAACTCTTATACGTAATCGTCGCCCTCTCGGCAGTACCCATTACCTCATCCGTCGTCAGCCGGAACGTACTTCCCGTCTCAAGAAATACTTTTCCGCCCTCAAAATCCTTAAGTCTTATCTCCGGTCCTTTCGTGTCCTGCATTGTTGCAAGTGGTATCTTCAATTCTCTGGCGACCTTCCTCACGCGTTCCAGCTTTTTTTCATGTTCCGCATGATTTCCATGCGAAAAATTAAACCTTGCTACATTCATTCCCGCAAGCATCAGCTCGCGAAGCTTATCCTCATTTTCCGACGCAGGACCAATGGTACAAATAATCTTCGTTTTTCTCATTCCAAAATTAATTCCTTTCGCATACAATTCGTTTTTTACGCTACCCTAATATCATTCTTCTCTTTCTTTTTACGATATGCCTTGCCCTCATGAATATAGAGCGTTTCCATTAAAGAACAGTACTTATCCGCTGTCGTCACAATCCAGGCTTCCCTGCACATAGGCGGTACCACTGTAAGTGGCCACATATGCTTTTTAATAATATCCCTTTCCCGCGCTGTCAATTCATACTCCTTTGATGCATTTCTTAGCGCTATTCCCGGATGATAAAATCCATGAAGGCGTTTAATATCCCTATGATATTTATCATGCCAGTCATACAGAAAGTAATCATG
>DKYC01000156.1:0-545 GCA_002492295.1 Lachnospiraceae bacterium UBA7110 | reverse complement strand
CACATATGCTTTTTAATAATATCCACCTGTCTTCGCGTAAGCCGATATTCTCTCTTCGCATTCCTAAGTGCCCTCCCCGGATGAAAAAATCCATGCAGTCTATGTGTTTCTATTGTATCCGTCTTATGCCAGTCATATAAAAAGTAATCATGAAGCAGTGCCCCCCTTACCAAATCCCTCGTATTACATTTTATCCCGAATCTGTCACGTATGATTAAACTCATCTTGGCTACATTAATGCAATGCTCCTGCACCGACATATTACCATGCTGTATATATCCCTTTGTGCTTTTAAAATTCTCAGAACTTAAAATATCCTCCGCATATTTTTTTATTACATCTTCATACATTGTTTGTGAAATCCCCCTATTTTCTATCTTCTTCCAATACATCTGTTCCTATGGCATAATCAGACACATGCATACTGTATCATTGTATATTTTATCACATATTGAAATAAAAAAACACGGTATTTACCGTGTTTTATAGATTTTTTGTGATATTCAAATAAAAAATCCATTTAAAAATGCCCAGAACCGGAATCG
>DKYC01000008.1 GCA_002492295.1 Lachnospiraceae bacterium UBA7110 | reverse complement strand
ACCTTGCTGATTTTCAGATGGCTTTTGCTATGGCAACTGAATATCGGCAAGGTCTTTTAAAGTTAGAAAATTGAGTTTACCAATAAGCCGTGTATCTTTGTTTGGAATCTACTCCCACTCAAACAGATACACGGCTTTTTCTATATTTACTCTTCTGCACGGATCAGATTGCTTACATACGGACGTGCGCCGGAAAGCACTTCATCATAGAAGTTTTGTTTCCAGTCGATATAGTCCACGCTACCTTCTAACTCTTTGATAGAATCAAGCAATGCCTCACGTTTTTTAGCCAGCATTTCTTTACGTTGTATAATGGTGGATTCTCCCTGTAAGCAAAGTTCCAGATACTCTTTCATTTCAAGAATACTCATGCCGCATTTTTTTAAGCAGGTGAGGTCTTTAATCCATTTCATGTCTTTTTCATCGAAAACCCGGCGGTTATTGCCGTCTCTTTTGACATTGGGGACTAATCCCTCATTGCAATAATATTTTAAGGTCTGGTAGGTCATATCAAGCTCCCGGCAGACCTGCATCATCGTATACATAGTGGTTGCCTCCTGTATGTTCACAAAAAATTCATTGAAAAAATTGCGGAAAGGTATTGACCGATAGTTACTACCGCAATTTATAATCGGTTATAACAAGCGGTTCAAACAAACGCATTATAGCATGGAAACCACAAAATTTCAAGAGTAAGGAGGGAGCATTGTAAATGAGAGTATTGCTTGTAAATGGCAGTTCCCGAAAAGCTGGCTGCACAAATGCGGCATTATGCGAGGTAGAACGTGCCTTAAACGAAGAAGGGGTTGAAACAGAACAATTTTTTATTGGGAACGAGGCACTGCCGGATTGCATCGCCTGCCGTAAATGCAGGGAAAAGGGCTGCTGCGTTTTCCATGATATTGTTAATGAATTTGTAGAGAAGGCGAAATCTGCGGATGGTTTTGTATTCGGCTCTCCGGTCTATTTTGCCCATCCGAGCGGCAGGCTTCTGACTTTTATGGATAGGGCTTTTTATTCCGGCGGGGCGGCATTTCAATTTAAGCCTGCAGCAGCAGTTTTATCCGCAAGGAGGGCAGGAACCACGGCATCCTTTGAGGTGATTAACAAGTATTTTATAATCTGTTCCATGCCGGTTGTTTCTTCTACTTATTGGAACCATGTTTACGGCGCACAGCCGGAAGATGTGGCAGAGGATAAGGAGGGGCTTATGACGATGTATAACATCGGGAAAAACATGGCGTGGCTGTTGAAATGTATTGCTCTTGGAAAAGAAAACGACCTGGTACACCCGGATAACAAAAAGGTCTTAACGAATTTTACGAGATAAGGAGGTTCTTAGGAACATGGATACAGAAAAAAGGATTCAAAAATTATTTGCAGGAGTTTCGCCCTCATTGAAAGAGACTGATTCGGAATTTACGGGGATTATAGCAAATTTCTCTCAGGGCGAAGTAGCGGAAGCAAACAGGCTGACAGAAAAGGAGCAAATGTTTTGCATATTATCCGCATTGCTCGGCTGTCAGGGAATGGGAGAATTTCAGAATATGCTTCATGCAGCGTTGAACGCAGGAGTTGCTCCTATTGCAATAAAAGAGGTTATCTATCAGGCGACAGCCTATCTTGGAATCGGGCGAACCTATGATTTCCTTATGGCAGCGAATCAGATTATGGGGCAGCACGAAATCAAGCTGCCGCTTGCATCGCAGGCAACAACAAATGAAAAGATCAGATTTAGAGATGGACTTGCCAAGCAGGTGGAGCTGTTCGGAGAGAATATGGCGAAGCGCTAGACTGACGGCCCCGTTCTTCGCCGGAATATCAACCGATGGCTGGCAGACAATTGCTTCGGGGATTACTATACCCGAAACGGCCTGAACAATCAGGAACGGGAAATGATTACCTTTTGCTTCATTTTTGCGCAGGGCGGTTGTGAAAACCAGCTTCGCGGGCATACGGCAGGAAATTTGGGAGTGGGTAACGATAAAGAAAAGCTGTACAGCGTTGTGGAGCAGTGTATGCCCTACATCGGTTATCCTCGCAGCCTGAACGCCATGAACATAATAGATGAAGTATCGAGGGCAATGGAAAATCTATAACCTACCGCAATCTGCGATACAAAACCGAGGACACAGAAAGTTCATAAAAATTTTCTCAAAAAGCTATTGACCGATAGTAACAACCGTAAAATATAATCGATTACAACAAGCGGTTCAAACAAACGCATAGAAAACTGAAATAACAGGAGGCATTTTACAATGAACAAATTTACATTTTCTTATCCCACAAGAGTTTATTTTGGAGAAGGAAGCGCGGCACAGGCTTTTTCCGCAGAGCTTGGCAAAGTTGGCGAAACGGTTATGCTTGCCTTTGGCGGCGGCTCTGTAAAAGGGAACGGCGTTTATGATGAAATGAAAGCCTTGTTGGAGCAGGCAGGCAAGAACGTGGTGGATTTCTCCGGGATTATGTCGAACCCCACCTATGTCAAGGTGCAGGAGGGAGCGGCTCTCGCCCGTGAACACGGCGTGGACTTCATTCTGGCAGTAGGCGGCGGCAGCGTGATTGACTGCTGTAAGGTAATTTCCGCGCAGGCAATGCTGGAGGAAGATATTTTTAACATGGAGTACGGCAAAGGAAAATTCCCTACAGCCGGGATTCCGATGGGCGCGGTTGTGACGGCCTCCGGCACAGGAGCGGAAATGAATCCGGGTGCAGTCATTACTTACGAAGAAAAGAAATGGAAAGGCCCGATTTTTGGAACCGCAGCTTCCTTTGCCGTGCCTGATTCGGCGTATACCATGTCGGTGCCGCCTATGCAGGTGCTTTCCGGAGCCTTTGATACTCTGAGCCATGCGATGGAAACCTACTTCGGCGCTTCTGATAAAGATAATGTATCTGATGATGTGGCGCTGGCTGTCATGCGCAATACCGTGGTAAATATGCGTCGTTTGCTGAAAGACATAGGTGATATGCAGGCCCGGAGCAATCTGATGTGGGATTCCGCTATGGCAGAAAACGGGATTTTGAAATGTGGGCGGCTGACAGATTTTCAGGCACACCAGATGGAGCACCAGCTTGGAGCCTATACAGACTGTAATCATGGGCAGGGCCTTGCGGTCATCCATCCCGTCTATTACCGTCACATTATGAAGGACGCACCGGGGAAATTCACCCGGTTTGCAAAGGAGGTATTTGGTGCAGATACTGCAGAGGGTGGTGTGGATGCTCTGGAAGATTTCATCAGAGAGTGCGGGCTGCCTACGAAAATGAATCAGCTTAAATCCACCGTGGAGATTACGCCGGAGGTGCTGCGACAGGTTGCGGATACCTGTAATATTATTAAGTGTAATCCCCGTGAACTTGACCGGGAAGAAATCTATCAGATTCTGATGGAATGTCTGTAAGGAGGTGTCAGCTATGAAGCGTAAAAAAGGATGGATTGCAGGAATTGTGGTAATCGCGGTCATTGCCCTTCTTTTTGTGGGGTATAACATTTATCGCTACCCTGCCATGTTTCGGAGTTTATCGGACAATTCCCTTAGCGATTCGCAGGTAGGAGAACTACGGGAGGAAATCTTCTCGCAAGCGGATGTGAAAGTATTAGTTGCCTATTTTTCCCATTCCGGCACTACAAAGAATGTAGCCACTGCTTTGAGTGAAAAAACCGGCGGTGATTTGTTTGAAATTACACCACAGGACGATTATTCCAATGTATATATGCAGTCCAACAGTGAGATCAGAAGCAATGCGCGTCCGGCCTTGACGGATACAGTGGAAAACATGTCGGAATACGATGTTGTGTTTGTGGGCTATCCCGTGTGGTGGCACGCAACACCGGCCCCCATCAATACGTTTTTGGAAAGCTATAATCTGACTGGAAAACTTATCATTCCATTCTGCACCAGCGGAGAAAGCGATATTGACGAAACAATGTCTACATTCCTTAATTCCTGCGATGGTTTAGCGGTATACGGAGAAAGGCGGATCAGTGGAACGGGCCAGATTGACGGGTGGCTTTCGGAATTAGGGCTGACTGGAAATGCTGCACAGCCCGGTGATGAAACTCAGGTTGAACCCTCGGAAACTGAACCAGTTGTAAGCGAGGAAAATAATGAGACAGCAGAAGTATCTGGTGTGGATGGAAAAACCTTGATTGTATACTTCTCTTGGTCTACCTCCGGGAACACTGAGAAAATGGCGAATACCATCCGGGAGCGCACAGGCGGAGATATTTTAGAAATTGAACCGGCGGTAGCCTACCCTACCGATTATGACGAATGTGGTGATGTTGCGTTGGTAGAGCGTGACGAAAATGCCCGGCCTGAAATTGCCAATCTTCCAGTTTCCATTGAAGAATACGATACGATCTTCGTGGGGTATCCCATCTGGCTTGCGTACCACAATTTGATACAATGCACCCAAGGCTGACTTTGGGTGCAAATTTTAACGATAGCAATATTACAGTTTTATAAAAAGCCTTGCAGGATGAGGGAACAAGTCCCAGGGGCAGGTGGAAAAAATTTTTTGAAAAACATATTGACAATTTTGAATGTGTGAATATAATAAGAGTATAGATTGAAAAACATGAATGTGAGGTGAAAAAATTGGCATCTGCATATAATGATACGGTGCGAGTGTTTAAAGCATTCTGTGACGAAAACAGGCTGCGGATTTTGGAGATGCTCCGCACAGGAGAAAAGTGTGCCTGCAAGCTATTGGATGATCTGCATATCACGCAGTCGACCCTTTCCCATCATATGAAGATACTGTGCGATGCAGGCATAGTGCAGGGGCGTAAAGATGGAAAATGGGTATACTATTCCATTAGTCCGGAGGGCGCAGGCTATGCAAAGAAATTACTGGAGCAGCAGTTGTCGTTGGAAGCCTTCAGCGGAGAAAATGGGAGTTGTTGCGATAGATAAAGAGGCCATCGTTTTTATGATGGCTAATCTTTAGGACAACACTTCGACAGTTTTGAATATGTCAATTTGAAAGGAGATATTGATTTATGGAAGTATTACGTTCAATCTGGCTTTTCATTCAGGACCAGGTGCTTGGAATGAAATGGCTCAATGCAGTTATAGGAAACGGCCTGTCGGCTGTAGGGCTGGACACATCAACACGGTGGGGCGGGAGCATCCAGTTTTTCATTTATGATGTTATAAAAATCACGGTGCTGCTCTGTTTCCTG